>JASHPD010000014.1 GCA_030038315.1 Acidobacteriaceae bacterium | reverse complement strand
TCATTGTCAGGCAGCTTCAACGTGGCAGTTCCGGGCGGAAGATCGAGCGCATACCCAAAGAGATACGAGTAGGAGTAAGCAACATTCTCACCGGCGGCATTGTGGTGATGGTCGCTATACCACGCGAGGTCGGCGCGCTTGATGAAGCCCGGCTTGAGGCCGATCATCTGGCCGTAGTTGTCGTGCTCGGTGTCTTTCGAGCTCCAGATGCGGTCATCCCACTGGCCGATGAATCCGCCCCAATCCTCGATATTCAGCTCATGCTGCCTTCCGCCCACGTTGATGGCAACCTTCTGATCGCCGTCAACTGACGCGGCGAGCAGGTAGACACGATTGAAGTGGCCGGCCGGCAGCTTGATGGTCTGTCCCTTTGCCACAATCGCATCCGGCACGCCGGTTTTTGCCTGCGCCAGTTGGAAATCGACGCCGTTGAAGTGAATCCGCCCGGGCAGCATCTCCGCAGGCAGAGCGTTGCCATTGCCGTCAAAACCGCCTGCGACGTGATCGCCGTCGTTGCTGGCCGCGGCCACGGTGTACGACAGCAGCACAGGCGTGGAGCGCACGGCATCCACGGTTGTGCCTGCCGATGCAAGGCGCACGGCGAAGGTACGCGGCTGGTAAGCGCCGAAGGAAGTTACCAGGGCGCCGTCTTCCACCGTGGCAGGGCCGACCGGCTGCTCCTGCCCGTTGACTTCGCGCGCGGAGGTGACGGGCGCCGCGAAGGAGACACGGACGTCGTTCTCCGGCTTTCCGTTCAGCTCGACAAGGCGCACGATGATCTCATCGCTCTGCTCAGCCTTCTTGAGAGCCATGACGCGAATGCGCGGGTTGCTGACCTTGAGCAGTGAGAAAGTCTTGCCGAGCGCGCCGGCGTGCTTCGCGGTTTCAAAGGGAATCAGCGGCGCATTCAGGCGCTCGCCCTGCCAGTCGGTCTGCGCGTCGCGCCAATCGCCCGCATGGCCGGCGAGTCCATAGATAAACTCGTGGTGGCCGATATCCTGCGTGGCCTGGTCGGGATAGCCTCCGGCAACGCCGGGCGTGCGAATCAGTGTGAGGCGAAGCGTGCCGTCATTCGGTTTGTCGGAGCCGTTCTTGCAATCGGTGAGAATTGTCACACCGAACTTGCCGCTCATGTCGGTCTGGTCGATCCACTGATGCGAAGGAACTTCAAATTTCTTCGGCTGCGCAGTGGGGCGCTCGATGGTTCCGATGTCCCAGTTGTACGTGGCAAGATGATTTTCAGCCGTGAGCGGAAATGTCGCCTTCAGGTTGACCTCGCGCGAGTTCCAGTCGATCACATTGGCGAACTCGACGCGCTTGCCGGCATCGCCAGCGGAGAGACGGATGGTTTGAACGAAGCGTGAGCCGTCGGTCTCCCGCGTGACTTGAATGGCCACGCGCACGGGGCCGTTCTCCACGACACGAATCTGCGCGGGGCCGTGAACATACTCTCTCGGCGGAGCCTGCTCCTGGTCCCAATCCATATTCCACGCTGGCCACTGCGTCGGATTGTCATAGGAAATCGCAAGCCGCGCAGGAGCAGAGAGCAACTCACGATCCAGCTTCTTGTCATAAATGCTGGCCACGTCGCCATCGGCATTCAAACGGACGCGATAATACTCGTTCTCAAGCTCGTTGCCTGAGACGTGCAGAGTGGAATCCCCTTGTTCCGCGGCTGCGCCAGGCAGCACATCGTAGACCGCGTAACCAACGGAAGGCACGTCCGCGACAAAAAGCACTTTGCCGTTTGCTATCTGAGCCGGAGTTTCCTTGCCGTCCGGAGAGACGACATGCACTTCCGTCGGCATTCCATCGGGAAAATGGACATCGGCTGTGACCACGTCTTCGCGCGCGATGTTCAACGGGTTGAAGACAACCATCGGCACGCCGCGCGTCTGCGTGTCGAGCGCGCTGGCCACGGCTTCCGTGCCGCTCTTGAGCACGTCCGCGAACTGATTCATCGCAATGACATCGTCGTTCCATGCGAACTCATAGGCGCGCGGCGTTGCGGTGCCGGCAGCGAGATCATGGAAGTGCGCGCCCATCGCCAGCGTCCACGCATCGTTGAGCCTCTCCATGGGATACGTGCGGCCTCCGAGCCACAGGGCCGCAACGGAGGATTTTTCCGCGGCGTCCGCCAGCAGCTCTTCCTTGCGAATCCAGCGCTTCTGATAGGCCTGCGAGGTCAGCGAGCCGGCGGAGTGATTGGTCAGCTCCAGCTCGCCGGTATAACGCGGCAGCTTTGCAGCTTCTGCGGGAGTGATGTTGAGAAACATCTGGTCGGCTGTTGCAGAGATTACGTGCACCGGACCGTCGCCTACCTGCACCTGGGGCCCGGATTGGTTCGATCCGCGGAAATAAAAGCCGTTCGCAGGCGGAAGATTGACTGTACCCTTCGTCACGATGGCTTCGAGGCGCTTTACGGATTCTTCGTCGGGAGCGCCACCGATGTCGCCGGTGCCGTAGTAGTGATAGTCGGTGTAAACGCCCGTGACTTTGCCGTTCAGCTCCACGCGCGCAGCCCAATCGCCCTGATGCCTGCGCAGCTCCTGGTCCGCCTGCGCTTGCGCCAACGCTTCCAGCTCGCTGCGCAACGTGATGAACTGCTGAATATCCTTGGGATCGACAGCATTATGATCGCGGTGGTCCTGTTGGAGCTTCTGCTGCAAGGCTCCAATCTTCTGCTGCAAATCGGCAACAGCGGGATTGGCCGGCTGCGGCGGCAAAGGCTTGCTGAGGTCTGTGTAGATGCCTCCGCTGTAAGCGCCGGGGTTCAACCCTGCAAGCACGCTTTCGCCATCCGGCCCAACCCACACGCCTACGTTGAAAGGAGTTCCTTCCGGCGTCTGCTCCAGCGATTCGGGACCGCCGGCCGGCGCGGAAGATCCCCAGGTGAGCTTTTGTGTGGAAAAGCCTCTCACGCCGGCGTGTGCCAGAATTGTGGGCAGCGACGCGGGGAAACCGAAGCAATCCGGCAGCATGAACTCGTTGCTGGCTTTGCCGAACTCCTTGCGGAACCACTCGTTGCCGTAAAGAATCTGGCGAAGAATGGCCTCCGCGCTGGGCGCATTCACGTCGCCTTCTTCCATCGACGAGCCGGCGGGAAACCAGCGGCCTTCGTCGATATACTTCTTCATCTCCGCGAAATCCGCGGGGAAATACTCCTTCATCAACCGATAACGATTGGCTCCGGTGAAGTTGAAGATGTAATGCGGATACTTCTCAAAGAGCGGGAAGTTCTTTTCCATCGTATTGCGGAGGTATTCGTCGATAACCTGCGGATACTCCCACCGCCATTCGGTGTCAAGATGCGCGTAGCCCACCACGTAAAGCGTCGGCTGCTTGCTCAGGTCAGGCTTTTCGTCTGTTTGCAATGTCTGTGCTTGTGTTGCCCAGGGCAGAAAAGCGACGCCCAACGACATGGCCATCACAATCGAACGGAATTTTCCCACTGCGATTCTCCCAGAAATTCAGTAAAAGCAAAGCGATTCCATTATGAAGCAAAGCCGCCCGCGCTGCGCATATCGCGTTGGTGCTTCGCGCCATGCAGCATGAGTCGCGCGGAAAGCCAATCCGTCTTTCAAAGTTGAAATCGCCGACCCTCCCTGAAGCGGGAGAGTCGGCGATGGGTCTATTGCGTGAAGGTTAAAAGCTGATCTTTCCGGAAACCTTCAGGATTCTCGGAAAGTTATATTGAGTTGGGCCGATCGTGCCGAAACCGCTCCAGCCGGACCCCGGAGTGTATACCGGCGTTCCGTCTGCAGGATTGCTGTCCGGTCCCCCAAATTGCGGCGAGTTAAAGGAATTGAACGCATCCAGGCGAAGAATGAAACTTATCCCCTCCCGGATCGGCGTGCTTTTCAGCAAGGAAAGGTCAATATCCGGAACGGTAGGCTGGCGCACTGCGCTGACCTGCGTGGGCAGAGTTTGCAGTCCCCAGGTGTATCCATCGACGTTCGGGATCTCACTCCAGCAACTGTTGATGGTGGCCTGATCATTCCTGAGCCATTCTCCCATTCCGGTTCCGTGCGGAGGGCGCAACTGGCTCAGCGAGCAGCTATCTGTCCAGCCGTTATTGAGCCCAACGGGCTGTCCGCTCTGTATCTGGATTACAGAACTGAGCGTCCAGCCGTTGATGAACACTCCAAGCGGCGCCGAGGGATTCGAGAGGAACAGCGAACCCTTGCCGATAGGCAGATCCCATACCGGCGTGACCGACAGGATCTGGTCGCGATCGGTACTGGCGATAACATGCTCCTGGTTCGTGCTGATGCCGCCGGGAACGGCAGCGGCCGAGCCCTGGAAGGGCCATCCAAATGGGTAACCGTCTCCGTTGATCGTCTTTGACCAGGTGTAGGCGGCCTGGAAGAAGAGCCCGTGGCTGCCTCCATAGATGTGACGGCTGACTTTGAGCTCCAGGCCGTTATACCAGTTTCTGCCGATGGGCTTGTTGTATTGGCCTACAAGCGAGGGGCCGCCGCCGTAGCAGTACTGGCCGAGCGGCTGCATCAGATCGAGAGCCCAGATGGTTGGATAAGCTCCGCAGCCGCTCCCTCCCTGATACGCAGCGGATACGTTGTAGTAGGGATTGGGCACCTGCGCGGTAAAGAAACTTGGGTTGGCAATGGCTTCCTTCCAATCCGCCAGAGTCGTATTGGCCGCGCTCAGCCAGACAAATGTGCGGTTTCTGTAGGAGTAATTCCCCGCGTAACGGCCATCGACAACGATCCTCCCCGGAAACTCGTGCTGGAAGCCCAGGGAGAAAACCTCCCCCATGGGCAGCTTGCGCTGGGGGAAATCGAAGGCAAGACCGCTGTTTCCTAGGTTTGTCAAAAGCCCCTGCGAGCTCCCCTGAGGCACTTCGAGAGACACGCCGGCGTAGGGAGAACCCGACTGGAAGGCAGTGGAAGGCGTGATGCCGCCATTCGGAGAGGAAACGTAGGGCGTGGTTTCCGCAAAGCCGCCGTTGCTTCCGCCTTCCAGGCCGCCTTGATAGACCAGGCCCCAGCCGCCGCGGATCACGGTCGTGGGATTGAGGGCATAGGCAAAGCCTACGCGCGGACCGACATTGCTCCAATCGGTGTAATAGGCATCGCGGGTATTGCCGCCGACGCCGGGAAACTCCTGGCCGCCCAGCACCTTTGTCGGCGCCGTAAGGCCCGCTGCCTGCCATGCGGCAACGTTGCTGGCATTGGAGATATTGGCCTCAAAATTCGCATCGGTCGAAATGGGATTCACGCAGGTCAGGCATATGCCCTGGTCAAGAGCGTTATGCCGGTCCCGCAGGCCGCGCTGCACATCGTAGCGGATGCCCAGGTTCAATGTCAGCTTCGGGGTTACGCGCCAGTCATCCTGGAAATAAATGGCATAGGTCGGCTCACTCTCTGCATTGGTGCCGAACCAGTCCACGCCTCCCCCGCTTGGATACCCCAGATAGAAGGCAGCCAGCGAAGAGCCGTTTCCTTCATTGCTGTTGCAGGCATTCCCGGTCGATCCCGGAGTGCTGCCGAAGCAACCGCTGTTGGTGGGATTGTATTGGGTGAATGCTCCGTTGTAGCTGAAGTCGCCATTGGGATGGCTGAAAAGAGACCAATCGCCATACTGGTATTCGGCAATCGTCCCGCCGATATGTATGCTGTGCGATCCCCAGATTTTGGTGAGATCGACGTCCAGTTGGTAGTTGGTCGTTGCGTCCGATCCCACGCCATTGCCGAAGATGGTGTTATTACCGCTTGAGCTCTGGCCAAGGATGCCGCCGGTATAGCTGTCGCCGACGCTGATCTCGGGAACGTCCTCAACCTTGGTGTTGCCGGGAAGCGGCATGGAGAGGCCCAGGCTCGATGAAGGTTGTGCGAGGGAGAAATTACCATCCGGCGCTATCTCCACAAAGCGGCTAAAGGAAACCTTGGCGTCGAGCAGCAACGTCGGCGAGAAGGTATGGGTGACGTCCTGCCCCGCCGCCCAGTTCTCGCGCTGCTGGTTGATGTTTCCGTTGGCGGCGAGTCCGGTCAGGCCATTGGTGCTTTGGTATTGCGAGCCGGTCTGCCACTCGTAATAGCTGTACAGCTTGGTATTGTCGCTGAGGTTGTAGTCCACCCGGACGCTGGGTTGGTAATAGTGAGTAGTGAGCGGCTGAGGCAGGTAGTAGTTGTCGCCCTTCGCGAAGTTCGCGGCGCTCGATATATTCGGCAAGGGAATATACTTCAAAATCGCCAGCGCGGTGGCGTTCAACTGGCCCCCCGGAACCGTGTCGTTCGCGAACGGGGTTTGATAAAGGTCGTTGTTGTTGCCGCAGGTAGACGCCGAGGTGCCTTCGCTGGCGGGACAAGTCGCCGTGCCCGGCTGATAGATCGG
>JASHPD010000117.1 GCA_030038315.1 Acidobacteriaceae bacterium | reverse complement strand
GCGGACGTGGAAGATGAAGTAGTCTTCACTGAGCCAGCGGGTGTAGGGCCGGATGAGCGCGGTCTGGTTGCGGGCGATGATGAGGTCAAGGCGCTGGCGCACAATGGGCTCGACGCGCGCAGAGAAGTCGACGTCCCATACCCAGCGGCTGGCGAGCTGGACGAGGCTCTCCCAGTCGCCGGAGAAGGCGAGCTGATAGATGACGCTGACGACGCCGTAGTCGTAGTACTTGATTTCGCCTTCGAGGCGCTCGCCGGTTTCGAGGATAAGCGGATCGATGGGCGCGGTGACAGGCGGGCGCTGATAGCTGACGTAGGAGGGCGCCGAGTGCTTGAGGTTGGGCTGGCGCAGGGTGCGGGCATCGACCGCCTGCTGGAGCACGTCGAGGCGCAGCTCCTCGCAGACGTCGAACTGGATAAGCACGAGCACCGAGCCGGCGAGCGATATGCCCACGGGAAATGGAGTTACGGTCGCCATTCGCTTACACAGGCATGGTAGCCGATGCGGGGTGCGCGGCAGATTACGAAAGAGTCTATTTCGCAGCGGTTTCGAGAGGCTTAACGGCGCTCAAGGGGATTTCCATGGTGCCGACGCGGCGAGAGTCGCGGTCGAAGACGCCAGTGCGGAGCCAGTAGTCGTTGCCGCCTTTGGGGATGGTGAGCTGGGCGTGGAGCTGGACGCCGGCCTTGAGCACGGCGGCGTAGGCATCCGGCTTGAAGGCGAGATTGACGAGGTGGTCCTCGTGGCTGACGGCGTTGCCGTAACGATCATAGATAACCCAGGAGACGTTGAGCGCGCCGTGGCGCAGGCCGTCGGGACCGGGATCGAGATGGAGGTCGGTGGTGTTAAGGGCGAAGTCCATTCTGTAGTGTGCCGCGTCTTTTTTGCCCGGCGAATCGTTTGGCCCGGCTGGAACGGACCCAGCAGGAACAGGATAGACGCGGATTTTGTAGAGAATCTGCTCACTCTGCGGCATTCCCAGGTCCATGAAGGGCAGAAGCGGATTAACGGCGTTGGGATTTTGCGCGATAAGGCGCTGCATCTGCTCGTTGCGGACCTCGAGCGAGCTGCCGGGGAGCGCATCATCGACGGCATAGTAGCCGCGGCGGTAGGAGAGCGTGTATTTGCCGCCGGAGACTTTGATCTCGATCTTGCGGAAGTTGCCGTCCATGTTGGAGTTGATGGGCGTGTAGGCGAGGGTGTAGAAGCGGTCGCCGGTGGAGGCGATCTTGCCGATAATGCGGTCGAGGCCGTTGGAGTTGGCGAAGGCGATGCCGCCGGATTGCTCGGCGAGATACTGCGCGTTGATCTGGTCGGTGTTGCGCTGCTGGTCGTCATTGTTCACGGATTGCGCGAGCGACCCGTTGACGCCGACCATCTGCTGTGGCTCTGAGCTGGCGGTGGAGATGGAGTTTTCGGCGGTGTAAAGGCTGTAATTGGCAGTCCCCGAGGCATCCACCGGATAAATGGCGGCGCGCGCGGCCGCAAGCATGGTGAGCGTGCGCTTGATCTCGTCGCCGGTAGCGGGGTTGCCGAACTGCACGCCGCCGGTGCCGCTGGAGCCGGAAAGAAAGATGGAGGGCACCTGCTCGGTGAACCAGATGATGTTTTTGCGGCCTGGGAAACCCTCAAGAAACGCCGCCAGGCGCTGGAGATTGGCGAGCGTGACGTAGACGCGGTCGAAGGCGCGCGAGGTGTCGTTCTCGCGCATGAACTGGTTGAAGGCGGCGATCATCGCGGGCGAGGCTGCGGTCCCGTAAGCCTCGGAGTCCTCCATCATGCCGACGAGATTCTGCTGGCTGAGCGTCTCCATTCCGCTCTTGAGCATCACGGCGCTCTGAACTTCCGTATTCTTTTTGTTGTTCAGCGCGGCGGCAAGGACGGCGGGATCGTCGTTGAAGCCCTGGATGAAATGCAGGCCGAGGCCCATGGTAAAGATGGCCATGCGGCTGCCGGGCTTGGCGGACTTGAGGAAGTCGAGCGCCTGCTTGTGAACGTAGCTCTGGTCTTCCATTGGCGTGTTGAGCGTGTCGAGCAGGAGGACGTTCACGGCCGGAGGGTCAGGGAACGGTGAGAAGTTGGTGAAGATGTCGGGGGGCATCTGCGGAATCTGCACGGCCTGAGCGGGCGGTGCGGTGTTGTTTTCCTCGAAGAATGAAATCGCTTGCGGCACGCCGTTTTCGAGAACGGTGAAGGCATCTTTTTTGAGGCCTGTGACAGGACGGCCGTTATCGGTGACAAGGACATCGACGAGGACGGCGCGCGTGGTGACGCGCAGCTCGGGCTGCGGCTGAGGCTGCTGGATGCTTTGCGCCTCGGAGTTTTGCGGCTGGGCGCTTTGCGCATAAGCGGGCGCAAGCGGGAGCAGCCCCGCGAGGAGCGTAATTGCCAGGAATTTCCGCATACCGCCTCCGTGCAACAGTATGCGCTCGTGGCGCGGGGAATGGTTAGCTGTTTTTTTCGCGTTCTTCGGCGGGGTTTTGATGCGGTCCATCGGGAGCTGGGCCTGCGGTCGTGGCGGATTCGACGGGCTCGACGCCGACTTTGCCTATGCGGCGGCCTTCCATTTCGAGGATGGTGAGGCGGCGTGCTCCGTAATCGATGCTTTCGCCGGTGCGGGGGATATGGCCAAGGCGGGCGAGCAGGAAGCCGGCCAATGTTTCCACACCGCCGTCGCGCGGGAGCTTCCACTGCATCTGGGTTTCGAGGTCGCGAAGGTTGACGCCGCCGTCGAGGACGAGTTCGCCAGTGGCGCCGGCAAGCAGCGGGCGCGCGGGATCGTCGAACTCGTCTTCGATCTCGCCGGTGAGCTGCTCGATGGCGTCTTCGGCGGTGACGAGGCCGGCGGTTGACCCGAACTCATCGACGACGATGGCGATATGGCGGCGGCGCTGCTGGAAGTTGCGGAGAAGATCGAGGACGGATTTGGTTTCGGGGACGACAAGAACTTCGCGCATGACCTGGCGGAGCTGAAGCTGGGCAAGTTGCGTGAGGTTGGCGGCTGGCGCCTCCTGCGCTGCTCTCTGCCCTTGCGAGCGGAAGAACATGAGGCGTGAAAGGTCTTTGGAGTAGACGACGCCGACGATGTGCTCGGGGCCGCGCGCCTCGTCGTAAACAGGAACGCGCGAATGAAGGTGATCGATAACCCGCGCGCTGGCCTGCTCGACAGGCATATTGGCTGGGAGCGAGAAGATTTTCTGGCGCGGAGTCATGATCTCGCGGACGAGAACGTCATCAAGCTCGAGGGTGCGGTGGACGAGCGACTCCTGAAAGCGCGGGAGCACGCCCATGCGGCGGGCGGCGGTGGCGATGAGCTTGAGCTCTTCAGGCGAGTGGACGCCGGCGCGCTCGGTGACGCGAATGTCAAAACCGCGCAGGACGGCCGCGGCGGAGCGGCTGAGCAGGCGCACGGCGGGACGGGCGAACGCCATGAAGAAGATCATGGGCGGCGCAACGGCGACGGCCAGAGCTTCCGCGCGGCGCAGGGCCAGGGATTTGGGAACGAGCTCACCCAGGACGACGTGGCAGTAAGTAATGAGGCAGAAGCCAAGCACCACCGCTGTGAGCGCGATGGCGTGTGCGTAGAACGCAGCGTGCGCGGCGGGGTATGGAAACCAGGCGAAGATGCCGAGCAGGGCGCGCGCGGCGAGAGGTTCGCCGAGCCAGCCGAGGGCCAGCGAGCAGAGCGTAACGCCGAGCTGGACTGCGGGAAGGAAATCGTCAAGATCGCGCTGAAGCCGGCGAACCGCCCACGCGCCCGGCATCCTCGCGTGGAGCATCTGCTCGACGCGCGTGTCGCGGATGGAGACCAGCGCGAGCTCGGCGGCAACAAAGAAGCCGTTGACCAGGATAAGCAGCGCTACCGCAACGCATTGCAGCAGGAAGAGATTGTGCATCCCGCCCTGAGCATAGCATCTTGCGCGTGGGCGACGGCGCGCGGAGGAACGGAACAAAGTCGCGATGAGGAGCGTACAGGAAAGTAAGGTTGCTCATCCTGCCCTTTTTGCAAAAGGCGCGAAAGGGATGAGACGCCCAAGCCTATGGCGATGGGAGCGATTGCGTCCGCCTGCGCACAGCTCTGTCCGGATGCGGACAGGCGGGAACAGGCGCGGATTTTGCCGGGAATGATTAGCGTGCTGAATCTATGCCGGTTAGAGAGTATCTCACTCTGGCCCTTGAGTTGCTGTATCGGTAATGGATCAGTTTGAATTTGCTCTGTAACAGGGCACGACTTTAGTCGTGCTGGATGAACGGTAAAAGAATGGGGCTTTAGCCACTGCTTTCAGACTGATCCACTGCCGCTGTATCCGAAATTAGAAACGATTCGCGGGCTTCGGGCACTGAATTACGGACCGCTGAACGCTGTTTTTTGGAGGGATGTATGAACTTTCGATTTGCGGCTGTGGCTGCTGTGCTGGCGCTTGCGGCGCTTCCAGCGCTGGCATCCGAGGCCAGCTTTGACCGCACGCTGAGCGTGAACGGGCGCGTGGATTTGACGGTGATGACCGGCGCGGGAAATGTGCACCTGACCGCAGGCTCCGGCAACGAGATCGTGATTCACGGGCACGTGAGATCAAGCTGGGGTGGAAGCGGCGAGGACGTGCGGCAGATTGCCGCGCATCCGCCGATTGAGCAGACGGGAAACATTGTGCGCATCGGCGAAGACCACCCGATGTGGCACAACGTTTCGATCGACTATGAGATCGAGGCGCCGGCGGATGCGTTTCTCCATGCGCATACGGGCTCGGGCGACATTGTGGACGACGGCGTGGGCGACAACGCGAAGCTGGGCACCGGCTCGGGCAACATTCATGCCAACGGGCTGCGCGGCGGCTTCAACGCGGATACCGGATCGGGCAGCGTTGTGATCGAGGGAACAGGCTCAGGCGATGTGCGGGCGCATACGGGCTCGGGCAACATCGAGCTAAGCGGGCTGAATGGCGGACTGGTTGCGGGAACGGGTTCAGGCGACATCAAAGCAACGGGCACACCGGCGGGCGACTGGAAGCTCACTACGGGCTCGGGCAACATTGAGCTTTGGCCGGGCAGCGCGGGCTTCAACCTGGATGCGCATACCGGATCGGGCGAGGTGCACAGCGACCGGGAGATGACGGTGCAGGGATCGTTCGACCACCACCACGTTGCGGGCCGCGTCAACGGCGGCGGGCCGCAGGTTTATATCCAGACCGGCTCGGGCGACGTGCGGATTCACTAAAGTTTTTACGAGGTTGTTCCTCCTTTGCGAGGTTTTCTGCGCTCCGTTCCCCGACGGTTGCGCAGGAGCCTCGCTCCTTTTTTGTGTCTGCGCACGGAAATGCGCAAGAATGACAGACACGGAGGAAGATTATGCCTGCTTCCCTTCTTTCATCCGGCGAGATCGCGGATCGCCTTCCGTCTATTCCGCTGTGGCGCGTGGAAAACGGCGAGCTCGTGCGCAGTGTGAGCCTTGCCAACTTTCGCGCGGCTCTCGATTTTGTGAACCGCGTGGGCGAGCTGGCTGAAGCCGCCGATCATCATCCCGATATCGACATTCGATACAACCGCGTCAAGCTCGCGCTGGCCACGCACTCGGCGGGCGGGCTGACGCAAAAGGACTTCGACCTGGCGAAGCAGATCGAAGCCCTTGGGAAATGAATCTAGGAAGTGAGCCTGGCGGTCTTACTTCTGCGCTGACTTGTCGGCCATGTTCTGGCTGACCTGCGTCTGCGAAGGCGCATGGCTGGCCAGGATGCCGTCGGCGAGCGAGGCGGCGAGAAGACGGCCTCCGGCGGGGCGCACGAGATAGAGCGGATAGCCGGTGCGCTGCCAGGTCCAGGTGAGCGACTTCGGATCGACGATGTAGATGAAGTCCGCGCCGCGCGAGCTCGCCAGAAGCCGGTTCTGCCGCGGGTCATAAGAGAGCCCGCTGACGTTGACCAGCGGCAGCCGCTCCAGCCACATCCACGTCGTGCTGTTCTTGTGCAAAAAGTAAAGCCCTTCGCGCGCGCCGACCCAAAGCGTGCCCTCCGAATCAAAAACCACGCGATAGACCTGCGAAACCTTGTCGGGAAGCACCAGCGGCGTCCATGTGCGGCCGGAGTCAGTAGAGATCACAACGCCGTTGAGGCGCGAAGCGGCAATGGTTGCCCCGTGCACGGCCAGAGAGTGGAAGTCAATGGCGTCGGCTGCGGGACCGCCCTGCCAGGATGCGCCCTGATCGCGGCTGGTGAAGAGACCGCCGGCTGTGGCAGCCACCCAGACGTCGCCGGTGGTGTCGAGCGCGTAGACACGGCTGTCCAGTTCGAGAGTCTGCTGTTCGGGCTTCTCGACCGTAATGCGCTGGTGGCGGACGATGCGCGTGGCCGGGTGCACGACGGTATTCACGATGGAATTCTTCGCCGTCCACGCATCAGCGTCCTTGCTCAGGGTAAAGATGCCGCTGTTGGTTCCGGCAACGATGGTGCCGTCCTGCGCCTCGCTGAGCGCGAAGACGTCGCGGCCGTCGAGCCCTTGTGCAATCTGCTTCCACGCAACGCCGCCGTCGTCCGAGACGAATGCGCCGCCGTAGGCCTTGTCGTTCACCACGCCGGCGTAGATGCGGTCGGAGTCCTGCGAATCGACGAGCAGCGCCTGCACCTTGCGCGCCGAGAAGCCGCGATTGGAGGCGGTGAAGCTCTCGCCGCCGTTGTCGCTGGCCAGCACGCCGCCGCGGTCGGTGGCCATGAGCACGCGGTTGGGATTTTCAGGATCAACCCAGACGTCGTTGACGATGACGTCATCGCCGGTCATGCGGCGGAAGGTGTGGCCGCCGTCGGTGGTCTTGTAAAGCCCTTCGGTGGTGCCGGCGTAAACGGTTTCGCGGTGCGCGGGGTCCTGCCGGAGCACACGCGTGCGGCGTGCCGTAGTGGGGATGCCCTGGATCTTGTGGAAGAGCCTGCCGGCGCTCTCGCTCTTGTAGATGCCGCTGCAGGCGCTGGCGTAGACGATGTGCGGCTCCACGGGATCAACGAGAATGGAGAAGACGTCGGAATCGACGATCAGCCCTTCCTTGATGCTGAACCAGTGCTGGCCGCCGTCCGTGGTCTTCCACGGCAGGTGCCAGGTGCCGGCATAGAGGATGTCGGGATTGCCGGGGTCGATGGCGAGAGACTCGACTTCGTGAATCTCCCCGCTGCCAAGCGGGCTGATCTGCGTCCATGTTACGCCGGAGTCGGTGGAGCGGTAGACGCCTTCGAGCGTGCCGGCGATGAGGATCTTTGCGTTGGACGGCGACTGCACGAGCGAGAAGACGGAACGATTGCGCAGCTCGGAAGCCTGGCTCCAGTGATGGCCGCCGTCGTCGCTGATGTAGAGGCCGCCTTCGGGCTTGTCAAAGCGCCATGCGGCGGCGTAGATGCGCGAAGGATTGTCCTCGTCGAGGAGGATGTGCGCAATGACCATGTCGTCGGCGGAATCGAGCCGGGCCAGCCGATGCCATGAGCCGCCTCCGTCATTCGACTCGTAGATGGTGCTGTTGGCGGTGCCAAGGTAGAGATGATCGGGATGACCGGGAACAGAGGTCAGCGAGCGTGCATCGCCGCCGTCCGGCCCGATGGCCTGCCACGCCTGCTGGGCGTAGCCCGCAGGCGCTTGCGCAACGGCAAGAAGAAGAAACAGAGCCAAATCGGCAACCAGGTTCGCAACTATATCCGCGCAGAGACGCGGCGCTCGTATGCAAGTCTTCAAAGAGTCCATCCAGGGTTGAAAGGTGTCGTCGTGCACGGAAGCCCGCTTGCTTCTATTGAAAAACATCCGCTACCCAAAAGTCGAGGCTGACCGGGAATCCGGTCAGCCTCGAGGGTTGCTCGTGCTGGTTCAGGGCCCAGTGGCTGAGTCCAGTGGCTGAGTCCAGTCGCTGAGTCCAGTTACTGAGCCCAGTCGCCGGGCCTAGTTGCTGGCCGCCGGGGCTGCCGCCGCAGGCTTCTTGTGGTGGTGCACCGCGTGGTGCCGCATTCCCAGCGGTACACGCTTCTGCGCATGG
>JASHPD010000116.1 GCA_030038315.1 Acidobacteriaceae bacterium | reverse complement strand
CGTCCAACAGCCTTTTTCTACCCCCGCCGCCAATTGGCCTGGCGGAGCTATGCGGCAATTCCGCCTTCGTTCCACGTTCGGCTCTTCTGCGCCATTCCCAAAGCATCTCTATGGCAACCCAAACCAGATTTCGGCCCTCTCTACGAATGACGCCCCACGCCTCTCACCACTTTACCGATCCTTGTGAGAAATCACGGCTAGATTTGCCAGGGCCAATACAATGAAAAAGCGATTCCTTGCTCGTTATCACGCAGTAGAGCTTCGTCTGCGCGACAGAAGGAATCGCCGTTTCTCTGCAAGCGAGTATTTCAGGACGCGGATGTATCGAGTTCGATGGCGCGGGGGAACAGGATGTTGTTCTCGAGATGAACATGCCGATGGAGATCCTGCTCGAATTCCTTGAGGCCGCCATAGAAGGCGTGATACGTGGGGCAGGCACCCGCTGGCGGAGCAAAATCATGGCTCAGGCCGCGAATCTCCGCCATCAGAGCGCCGGCGGCATCATGTTCCTGCGTCATCGTGGAGATTGGATTGGCAATCGTTCCGAAGCTGTTTCCTGGCCGAGCGCTTCCAGCTCTCATCGAGCGCTCCAGGCGGGCGATATAAGGAAACAGGACGGCCTCTTCCTTGGCGAGATGCGCGAGCAGATCCTCATCCAGCTCTTCCAGGATCTTCTGAATTGCGGGAAGCTCCGCCTGCGTGTCGCCGTGGCGGGCAACAACCTTTCCCGCGAGAAGCGCGAGGCGCGGAAGCTCCTGCTTTACGTATGCGTGATGCACGGACGTGATGTGCTCGCTCAAGCTCGCGAGAGTAGCCTTCGTCCAGTCCTCGGTAGCCGGAGCGGGATCGGCTGACACTGCCTCAAGCGCCGCCAACACGCTGTCGAGAGGAAGATTCCGGGCGGAGCAGGCATCCGCGAGGGGTTTGCGTCCGCCACAACAGTAGTCGATGCCGAACTTCTCGAATACCCGGATCGACGCCGGCTGCCTGAGTGCGATTTCACGAACGGTTTCAGTGGTTGTGGTCATTGCGACCTCCTTAAGTTTCAAGATAGGAGAGTCCGGCAAGACCGGCAGCGACTTAAGTCACCGGGACGGACGAATCTCCCGGTCGAAGCGAAGGACATATCGCAGCAGGAAGGCATTGATGCCGAGCAGAAGAGTCGAAGCCGCCGCTGCCGGAACCAGAACCCGCGTTTGGCCGCTGAGCAATGCCTCCATGGAGACCGTCAGCAACCAGAGCTGAATCACAACCGTCGTGCTCACCAGAAAAAGGATTCCGGTGAAGAGGATGGTCCCTTGTTGCCGCGTGCTCATTTACGCCTCCCGCTCCGTCGCGTAAATCCTGCCATTGCGCTCTTCGAGCGTCACCCTGGGCAACGCCCGTGTCGGCGGACCGGAGATCGGAGCTCCCTGGTCCAGGCTGAAGCGGCCATTGTGGCAGGGACAGAAGAGATCGTTCTCCGACTTGTTATAAACGACGGCGCAGGAAAGATGCGTGCAGACCTGCGAATAGGCCACGAGCTTCCCGTCCGCCGTTCGGACAGCGATACACGGGTCCTGCGCTGTCGGATAGCGAAAGAGCATGTAGCTGTTTGCCGGCAAATCGCTGGAAGAGCCAAGCAGTTGCACTTTCTTCGATCCGCGGCGCAGAAACCTGGAGCTGAACGCCATGATCCAGTTTGCCGCCACCATCACCATCGAGCCGAGCGTGAGGAACTTCACCATCTCGCGGCGGCTTACATAGTTGTCGCCCTCCCACTCGACAGGAAAATCACTCCGCCACTGTTCTTTCTTCCCGCACGACTGGCAGGGCTTTATCTCATCGGTCATTGGATTTCCTCCAGCATGAGCGCAACGTCATAGGGGTCTTTGGGCAAAGCAGGGGCTGTGGTCCTGATCTGCACCAGGTCAACATCCACGCGGGTCACCTCACGGGGCACCATGACATAGACTTTCGTTTTCACTTCCTCCGCCCCGAACTTCCAGCTATTGATGGGGATGCCCTGGCGGGTCCGCTGAATCTCTTCCATGGTCGTAAAGGTGAGCGCCCCGGAAGGGCAGACCGTGGCGCACATCGGCTTTTTGCCCACGCTGCTGCGGTCGTAGCACATATCGCATTTCATCATCTGGTCGATGTTGCTGAGGTATTTGGGAACCCCAAAAGGGCAGGAAAGAACACAATTCGAGCAGCCGATGCAGCGCGGCTTCAGCGAGCTCTGCACCACGCCATCGGGTGTTTTCTTAATGGCGTCCGCAGGGCACACCTGGGCGCATATCGGGTCTTCGCAGTGCATACAGATCTGCGGCGCTGTCTGAACGCTGTCACGACGCTCGATCGTCTCCAGGTGAATCATGCTCGTACCGCGATGGGTATCGCACTCGGCGCAGGCCTGGACGCAGGACTGGCAGCCGATGCAGCGGGAATAATCAATGAAGAACGCGCGCTCCATCATTGAATGCCTCCCGCCTGCACTTCGAGCATCGCAATCGGGTCGGTTGGCTGATTGACCTTGCTCACCCGAACCGCGCAGGTCTTGAATTCCGGAATGTTCGATACGGGATCGATGGCGCGGATGGTGCAGTTGTTCGCGGAACGGTCTAAGGGCCAGTGATACGGCACAAAAACGGTGTCGGGGCGTATGGTCTTCACCAGATTTGCCCTTACGACGACGTTCCCGCGACGGCTCTCGACCTTCACGAAATCGCCGTCGGCGATGCCCAGTTTTTCGGCCAGCCGCGGATGAATCTCGCACAGCGGTTGGGAGTACTGATCGACAAGGCTTCCAATCCGCCGCGTCTGGTTCCCTGAGAGAAATTGCGATACGACGCGGCCCGTTGTGAGAATGATCGGATACTCCTCGTCGGGCATTTCCGCCGACGGCCGCCACTCTATGGGGATGAAATGCGCCTTGCCGTCAGGGTGCCCGAACTTTCCGTTCTCATACAGGCGTGGCGTTCCGGGATGACCGGCTTCCGGGCAGGGCCAGAACAGGCCGTTGTTCTCTTCGATTCGCTCCCAGCTCATGCCAAAGTAATCGGAGACGCCGCCTTTGGAAGCAATCCGCATTTCTTCGAAGATTTCCCTGGGCGATGCGTATCGAAACTTGTCTCCGTGCCCCAGCCGGTCGGCGATGTCGCAAAGAATTTTCCAGTCTTCGCGCGCCTCACCGGGAGGGGCCACCACCTTGCGATGACGGATGACCCTCCCTTCGACGCTGGTGGTGGTTCCCTCATCTTCTTCCATCAGCGAGCCTGCAAGCACCACGTCCGCATAGCGCGCTGTGTCCGACAGGAAGAAATCGATATTCACGTAGAACTCGAGTTTTTCAAGAGCCTCGCGCACAAAGTTCGCATCCGGCAGCGAAATCGCAGGATTGAAGCAGATGGAGATCAGTCCCTTGATCTTCCCGTCGTGAATGGCTTCCACCAGCGGTATCGCGGACAAGCCCTTCTGCGGTATCGATTCTTCGGGAACGCCCCAGATTCCGGCAATGTACCGGCGATGCTCAGGGTTTGCAATATCGCGCATTCCCGGCAACTGATCGCATTTCTGGCCCTGCTCGCGCGCGCCTTGCCCGTTGCCCTGGCCGGTAATCATGGCATATCCGCAGCCTTCGCGTCCGATTCTTCCGCTCGCCACCACGAGATTGATGGCGGCGATGCAGTTGTCAACGCCCTTGGTGTGGTGCTCGATTCCCCGCGAGTGCATCAGGAAGCTGGTCGGCGCCGGCCCCCAGAGCTCGGCGGCCTTCACGATCATGGCCGGCGGAACGCCGGCAATCTTTGCCGCATATTCAGGAGTGTATTTCCGCACAGTTTCGGCAAGCTGCTCGAACCCCACGGTGTGCTGATCGATAAAGGGGCGATCGATCCAGCCGCGCTCGATCATTACGTGCAACATGCCGTTGAAGACGCCGATATCGCCGCCCGAACGCACGGGAATGAACAAATCCGCATTGCGCGCGATCGGCGTCATGCGCGGGTCGAGGATAATCAGCTTAGCGCCGTTCTCGCGCGCCTGCCAGATGTAATCCGTGGTGATCGGAGCGCACTCAGCGATATTGGCTCCAGCCACAAGAATAACCTTCGCTTTCGGAATATCGCTCCACGGATTCGCGCTGCGGTCGATGCCGAAGACTTTTTTCGACGCGGCGCCGGCGGAAACCATGCACAGCCGTCCGTTGTAGTCGATATTGGCCGTCTGGAGAGCTACGCGAGCGAACTTGCCCATCAGGTAAGCCTTCTCGTTTGTCAAAGACGCTCCAGTGAGAATGGCAAAGGCATCCTTGCCGTAGGTGTCTTGAATACGCCGGATTTCACTGGACACGCGCTGTAGCGCGAAGTCCCAGGAGATCGCCTCGAAGCCCTTCCCTTCCACGCGCTGCATCGGATGCTTCAAGCGGTCCGGATGCTCGTCCTGCATGTAGCGCTTGACGCCCTTGGGGCAGAGCTTGCCCCGATTGAAGGGAAAATCCTCCCACGGCTCAAAGCCCACGATCTTGTTGTTATGCACGCGCAGTTGAATTCCGCATTGCTGACCGCAGAAACAGCAATGCGTCTTGACGAGCTTCTCGTCTTCGATCGTGTGCGCCCATCCTCCCGCTGGAATGCGATGAAGCGTAGGGCCAAAATCCTTCACCAGCGTGGGAATATCGACAGGCAACCTGGCCATTACAAAAGCCCCCTCTCCGACATGCTCGTTGCCTTCCAAAGACCATCCTGAATAAGCGCCACATTCTTTCGCCGGCACTGCGGACAAATGTCCTGATAGTGCGAGCCGTCGGCCATTTGATACCGGATTCGGAGCGCGGCCTGAATGGTCTTCAAATCCTCCACATGCAACTGTGACCGGAACTCTTCTCCGCAACGCCGGCATTTGGCCTGCGGCCCTTCCGCGCCGGCTCTTTTATAAAAATCCAGCCCAAGCTGCGCAGGCCGCTGGAAAATATGGAAGAACTTTCCGAAAGGAAGGTAAAGCAAGGTCAGAATGACCGTGACGGCGTGAAGCTGCGAGAGAAAAATATAGTGAAGCCCGTGCATCAGATGGGTCGATACCGTCAGAAAGAGCCCGGTGACGCAGATAGCAAACAGCAGGATGAGCGGTATAAGATCGTTCGAAAACTGCTGCACGCTCATCGCGCCGTGGTCCCGGCCGCGTCTCCACATGGCGAAGAAGATGCCGATCAGCACCATCACGGCGGCGATATCCAGGATGTTGAAAGCGGCTTCGGCAATCCAGGTTCCCAGATGAAAAGAGCCTACCGGAATGCCGAACAGCAGAGCGCGGTAAATCTCCTGGTTGTGCGCCGCGGTCTCGAAGCGAATCCATCCGAAGGACAAAGGAAACGTCACCGCGCCGGCCAGTATGCAGCCCCAGGCAAGAAACCAGTGTGCCGTCCAGCGGAGATGCGAGCGCTTTTCGATGAAGCGCTGCAATACGATGTTTCTCAGGATAATGCGGCCGAGGTGAACGGCATTGCGCAGGAAATGCCTCGGTTCCAGAAAGATCTGCCAGCCGCGATACCAGTAAAGGCGTGTCGGCGGCCTGCGCAGCCACATCGCATAGCGGTAGCCCAACCCGAATACCGTGAACACACACGCGCCCGCATACGATACCAGGGCGGGATCGAAGTCTCTCAGCCCGCGGCTGCCTAGGAAAATTCCAACGATCAGTGAGAATGCGGCGATCGCGCCCCACCGCATCGCATGAGCCGTGTCCGATCCCGTAACGGGGAAGATTCGTTTCTGCATAAGGCTCCTACGAGACCGCGACTGTAATCCTGTTCGCCGTTGAGCGAAGCAGGACGAGAAGGCAACCCAGCGAGAACAATCCCAACAGGATGAATCCAACAGCAAAACTTCCCGTCTGCTGTTTAATCACCCCGAGCACCAGCGGCGGAAAAAATCCTCCCAGTCCGCCGGCCGCGCCAACAATCCCGGTCACGCTCCCCACCGATTTCGGAAAATACTGCGGCACCAGCTTGAAGACCGCTCCGTTCCCGAGGCCGATGGCCACCGCGACTCCTAAAACCCCGACTCGAAACATAACCAGTTGCGGAGATGCCAGGAAAAGGCTGAACAAAGCGGTCGCCGGAAAAACCCACTTCAAAATCAGGCGTCCGCCAACCTTATCCGCCAGCATTCCGCCGACTGGCCTGGCCGCCGTCGCCAGAACGACAAATCCCGCGGTTCGAAAACCCGCTGACTGCGGAGTCAGCCCGAACGTCTCCGTCAGGAAGATCGGCAGATAAACAGACATTGCCACAAATCCGCCGAAGGTCAGGAAGTAGTAGAGGCTCAATATCCAGCTCTGCGAATTCCCGAGCGGCTTCAACGTATCGCTGAATGATCGCACCGGTGCGCGCATCGGCGCATTCCGCGCAAACACGGCGAAGACCACAAACCAGACAGCCAGCAGTATGCCAAACGCCCAGAAGCCCCACCGGATGCCGAATGCGGCAGCGATCAACGGAGAGCCGAATGCGGCAAGCGACTGGCCGATATTCCCGGCCCCGTAAATTCCCAGCGCCGATCCCTGTTTGGCCGCCGAGTACCATCCGCTCACAAATCCAATGCCGACCGAGAAGCTGGCGAGCCCGATGCCGATCAGAAAGCCGCACGCGATCGTTTGCGAATAACCATGCGCGCTGCCCATGAAGAATGCGGAGAGCATGGTCACGAACATCACGATGCTGAAAACAATCCGTCCTCCGAAACGGTCCGTCAACATGCCCAGGGGAATTCTTCCCACGCTGCCGAGCAGGACCGGCACCGCCACCGCCACGCTTTTCTGCACCGGGCTCAGGTGCATTTGTTTGCTCAGGATAGGCATCATGGCCGAAAGCGATCCAAATACCGCAAAACAGAGCGCGAAAGCCCCGGTGCCTAGCGTCAGTTGCATCGTTGCGGCACGTTGATCTTTCTTATCCATGACCATTTACGCGCTCCTTTTCCGCGCACTGTTCCTTCGGATGCGTGGCGACAGAATACATTGCGCCCACATTCCCCATGAAACCGCGTGTCGCCTCCTCTGCACAAGGACTAAAGTCCCAGGCTGAGAGAGTTGGCGACGCTCAAGAGTTTTCCGATCTCCTCGATTTGGCGGTTCATCGGATTCAGCGGTTCATTTGAGCGTTTTGCCCCACCGGTAAACAAACTCCACATAACCGTACTGCGAATCGCGATCCGTTGGATAGATGGTTCCTACCACGCTCTTGCCCCAGGGATGAGAGTAGTAAAAGTTGAGCGCTATGGCCTTCGTCATCTGATAGTCCGCGCTGATGTCGGCAACCGATGCGAGCGAGGAATGTCCATTTGCCGGCCGCCCGGTATAGCCGAAGACTTTGTTATCGTACGCTCCGCCTCCCTGGTACCAGAGGTCGTTCGCAGAGGTGACCTGCAGCCAGTGTAGGTCGCTCCTCAGGGCAAGTTTTTTAATCGGTTGATCCATCCCCTGAACGAACTCGTCGGTGCTGTTCATCAGGTTGTAGAAGGGATCACGCGCGTAGCCGCGTGGCGTTGGCAGTATCTGGAAGAACGTGTTGTGCTCGTTGTCGTTGGGGTTGTTGTCCCCGGTGCTGCGGAACCAACCGCCGCGCAGCCATGGCGCAGTGGACACCTTCGTGAGCTGATAGCCGCCTTCAACCGCAGCCGCGCCGGCACTGTGGCCGAGCGCACCCCACTGCCCATTCTGCAGTGTGCCCCAGAACAGAAAATCAAAGTTGCCCGGACCAACAGGCGCGGCCAGAAGTAGGTCACCGCCATAAGTGCCGATGCGGATATTTCCGTGGTCCGCCGCGCGCACCGCCAATGCCCGATTATCCGTCTTGGTCACGCCGGTGCGTCCATCGTGATACCCGACCCCGAAGGCGCGCACCAGCAAATGCTGATTGAGCCCGGTGCGAGTGAAGGCAAGGTATTGAAGATCGACGTTCAGCTCCGGATTGCCGTTCATGTTGAAGACGCCCTGGTCCGCGCGGGCCGCCATTGCTGTCACATCCCAGCTTCCTTCGCCGTAGTGAGCATCCACGCCGTCAAAGCTGCGCTGAGCATCGGAAAACCCGAAGTTGCCGATCAGCCGTTGCGCAATGCGGTTCGCCTGAAGCCACGCGATCGTCATATTCGCAGCGCGTGTTTCCTGCCCATCAAAAAACTCGAATCGCCCGATGCGCAGGTTCTTGTCGGTTCCGTCGAAGTGATAGCGCAGAAAACCCTGCTTCAGAAAAGCGGCCGCAGGATCGGTGTTGTCGTTGGACGCATAATATGTCGCACCCAGGCCAAGCTGTCCCTGCGCGGTCACCGGCGAAACCGAGTCATCAGGCAGGCCAAGCACCGCCGGCTGCGCAAGCTCCAGTTGCCAGTCCCAGTGATCCACGCGCTGCGCCACGCCTAGCCGCACCAGCGACTCGACATATCCGTAAGTCTCCTGCTCCGGAGGCGCGGCAAACCACTGCCACGCATCCACGCGCGTGCGGTCGTAAACGGAGACCGTCACCGGATGTTGAGCGGAAATGTTCTGGTCTGCTTGCGGCGATTGCGCCTCAGAAAATATCCCGAATGCAAACAGAAAGAGAATTGCGAATTGTTTCATAGCAGAGATTTTTTTGCCGAAAATCATCGGAAAACCCAAGAAAGACCCCCTCGAATGAGCGTGGAGCCAATCCGGACAACACGCCGGAAACAGGGTGCCCGGCCTTCTGTTGCAAAAGAGGTCCACTATGCTTCGCTCGTAATTAGGAATACATTTCGCAGCTCCGGAAACGCGGTGATATGGATCACGGAAAACATCGGATAAAAAACTTTGCCTGAGATGCCAACCCCTGTGCTGCGTTAGAACTTGATGTTTTTGTTTTTAAGGGCATGGGCTCGTGGAGATTTTTAGATCGGATTTAGCGTAGGGATCATTTCTCTAGTCTTCGCTATAGGGAAACGAGAGCCTGGGGAAGATCGTAGCCCGCACCGCGAAGAATACGCCTGGGCTCATGGCGGAATGCAATAGTAGATCGATCGAGCTCATTGCTCGTAGATGGTTTCAGTGCTGGCCGGCTCGGAAAGCCGCACAACGACTGTCCAATAAGCCGAATCTGTCGGAGTAGGTCCATTCGTAATCGGACGGGGCAAGGTATCCCCTTGCACGCGCATTCCAATGAGCATATAGCCGTCCGTATCGTTGCCCCCGAATGCGCTGATGAAATACCCCTCTCCGGCAAGGGTGGTCGCCTGGTTTGCAACATCGGCGGGTGCAGCAACAACTGTTTGGGCTTCATAGACGGTCGTCGTGTCTCCCGACCAGCCATAGGAGATCAGAATGGCATTTCCTGACGAGTCATCGAAGGTCGCTGCCGTCACGATGCGACCTTCCGCACCATCTGCCGCAACCGTTGCCCGAATCTGCGAAGGCGGAACGGCTTCCAGTTTGTAGTCGAACACGCCGGTCTGTCCCGTCTGGACCCACGATACGCCTATGGCATCACAGGCAGGCTCTAGGTCCATAGAGGTAATCACTGCGTTGGGAGCAACGATCGACTGTAGATAAGATTCATAGGGCGTGTAGTTTGTATTGTCCCACTGGTAATACATATCCAACCCCAAACTGTTCATCGATGTTGGCAAATACAAAAAGCTGAAGGGCCAGGTGCATTCGTCTTCCTTGACGTACGTCGATCCAATTTCGAGAGGAGTACCCAAGGCGTTCGTAATCGAATACGATTGGTACCCGATGAGGCCCACATTGCCCCCGTTAGCCCACGGGACAGTCACCTGCTGCCAGAGCAGATAGCGCAGATCCCCTATGGCAGGCGCACGCGCTCCTGCGGTCAGCGTAGCGGTGTTGCTGGTGGCGGAACCCGAAGCATTGCTGACGGTAACCTCAAAATTCGATCCGCTGTCGCCGAGTGCAACAGTGGGCGTGGTGTAGGAGGCACCGGTGGCTCCAGGAATTTGCACCCCATTCTTGCTCCACTGATAGCTAAGCGGAGTCGTTCCGGTAGCGGCCACGGTAAAAGTCGCTGACCGGTCAATGGGAACGATTTGGCTCGCTGGCTGAGTGGTGATGACGACTGCTTGACTGGGTAGGGTGGTAGAGCCCGGACCAGAGCCTGATCCACAGCCAGTGAGCAAAAGCCCAACACAGGCGAGAAGGAGCACAGTTGAAGAAATGCGACGGACGATTTTCACACGGGAGCAAGCGATGCCCTGGAGAGAAGAGCACGAAAGTGGCGACGTCGCAGTATCCCGCATATTTGATATCCATTCTAGTACCGAGCAGAATCTTGGCTATGCCTTCGGCAATCGCAAGAAACGTGTGCAGCCACCGCACAGGGATTTTACCCGCGCGACTTAGGTCACTGCACCGCCGTCCCTGGTGCGATCTTATGAGCACATGAACCCGCAAATCAACACGACCAACTTTGATGAGCGTCCCTTCATCGCAATCTGGGAAATCACACAGGCGTGCGATCTGGCCTGTGTTCACTGCCGCGCCTCTGCCCAGCCGGAGCGAGACCCGATGGAATTGAGCACAGCAGAAGGCAAAGGGCTCATCGATCAGATTGCCGCGCTCAGGGTTCCGGTTTTTGTACTCACCGGCGGCGACCCCATCAAGCGGCCGGACCTTTTTGAGCTGATCGGCCACGCACGCCGGGTTGGAGTCCGTGTATCTCTTACGCCAAGCGCCACTCCATTGCTCACAAAGGAAGTTGTAGGCCGGTCGAAGGCCGCCGGTCTGGCGCGTCTCGCCGTAAGCATGGATGGCGCAAGCGCTGAAACCCATGATGCCTTTCGCGGCATGTCCGGCTCTTTTGCGCGCACGCTCGATGCGGTTCGCTGGGCGAATGAAGCCGGCCTGCCCGTGCAGATCAACACCACCTTCAGCCGCAGAAACATCGGAGAAATCGATGCAATCGTTGCCTTGATGGAACGGCTGAAGATCGCCCTGTGGAGCGTCTTCTTTCTCGTTCCAACCGGGCGCGGCAAACTTGCCGATCTTCTCAACGCCGAAGAGTTCGAGCAGGTCTTTGCGAAACTCTACAGCCTCTCAAAGACGGCCTCTTTCGACATCAAGACGACGGAAGCGCAGCATTATCGGCGTTTCCTGCTACAGCAGCGTGCTGCCGAGCGGCAGGCGGGCGCTCTGGAGCACGCGGCAGAAAAGATAACCGACTCGATCGGGCGCGCGCCTCGCGGACTCAATGACGGCAAGGGTTTTGTCTTCATCTCCCATAAGGGAGAGGTCTTTCCAAGCGGCTTTCTACCGCAGTCTGCCGGAAACATCCGCCAGCAGCCGCTGGCACAAATCTATCGGGAGTCGCCGCTGTTTCTCGATTTGCGCGATCCCCAGAAGCTCGAAGGCAAATGCGGAGCCTGCGAATTCAAGCATATTTGCGGTGGTTCCCGGGCAAGGGCGTACGCCCTGACTGGCAACCCCTTCGGCGAGGAACCATGCTGCGCGTACATTCCCCGCGGATACCAAAGGCCGGAGAAGCCAGCCGCACGTTCGCCGATCCTTCATGTTCTGCAAGGAGCGTAAAAAAGAAGACCGGATACATCTGTTCCAATCGGCGCGAAGCCGGACAGCGGAACCGCATGGAGCCCAGTCAGCCGCGCGACTCAACCGTACAACAAGGATCGCAAAACATCCGCAGCGGAGTAGGAGCTGTTGCCCGGCGCAAGAAACTCTGCGATGGAATTTATGTCGTTGCCCGCGGTGATGAGCGCCGGTTCAACGCTTCCGTCTTTGCGTAACTGGGCGTGGCCCACATTGGCCAGCAGAGCATTGCAAAGGCACTTCCGCCCAACGGCATCCTCAGCCTTGCCGCCCTTTGCGACGTAGTTATCAAGAGGCTCAGCGGCGCAGCGATACCCAATGCCGCCGTCCGGCATAGCATAGGGTTCGCGCAGATAACCCAGATCGCAGACAGCCTTGCGGGCCTCGTAGACAGCGGCCTCGGAAGCCGTGCCCTCCAACTGCACAACCTTGAAGGGAAATCCCGTAGACGAAGCGCGCAGATCGGTAAAGACTACCGCGGTTCCGGCTACCGTCTGTGCAATCAATTCCTTCTTCAAATCTTCGCGCAAGCCGGATTCCCGGCAGAAAGCAAAGGCCGTGCCAACCTGCACTCCCGCAGCGCCGCACTCCAGCGCTTCTCTCAGTTTGCCAGCGCTGCCATATCCGCCGGCCAGCCAGAACGGAACGCCAAGGGCGCGCAGATCGTCCACATTCACCCGGTCGCGCTCTCCGTACACCGGCTCGCCATCGTCGGTGAGCTGCAGCTTCCCGCGCGGCGGCGCATTGTGGCCGCCTGCAGTCGGCCCTTCAATCACCAGGCCGTCCACGCGGCCGTTGCTGCGGCGCAGCATGGTTGTTGCCAGCGTGTTGGAAGAGACAATGGCCAGGAACTTTGGCCGCGCAAGCTCAGGCAGCGCTCCTTCCGCATATTCAGCCGGATCGAGGCGCATCACGACGTCCCTGTCCTGAGCTACTCCCGTAACGGCGAGCTTGTATTCGGCAGGCTGCTGCGCGGCATACGCGTTCAGAACGCCCGGAATGTGCAGCGGAATGCCCGCGCCCATCAGCACATATCCCACGCCCGCCAGCATCGCGCCGTAGATGGAGGCGAGGTGAGGCAGTTGCACCTTTTCCAGAAAGTTGATGCCCACAGGATTCTTGTGTCCTTCCCGCGCAAGAAAGACTTCGACAAAATTGGCAACGATGCTCAGCTCGACGAGCTTGCGCGGCTCAGCGTGCCTGTGCATCGGCAGCGCGGGATACGCACTGCCGCTCGGCTTGCCTCCGTCCACGAAATACTCCTGCCAGATGCGCCGGGCCATTGCGGGAAATGGAAAAGCGTCCAGCCCTCTGCGTATATGCCCGCCCTTATCCCCATCCGCAAGGCGGCGCACAAAGATCGAGTCGAGCGCCGTGCCCGAGACAACACCGAGCTGGCCGAAACGCGAAACAGCATTTGCCAGGCGCCAATTCGACACGCCCACCCCCATGCCGCCCTGGATGATTTTGGGTAACTGGAACATGCCTGGATTGTTTCACAGAAGCTGCGGCAATCGCGTCCACCCTTCTATTGAATGGGACAGGCTGTTCTTCTCCCGAGAGGATGAGATCCAACCACAATCGAATAGACGCATACTCTGTTTCGGCCGTCATCGGGAACCGTCTCAAGCTCTTTCACAAAATCTTATGGATGCGGTTGTCCCAAAGCAAGCCTATACAAAAGCCGCGGTCCTCCTACGAGATCGTGGCTTGCGCTGAGCCGTTTACGCAACGGAAATGCCTCTATAGTATCCGGAGAGAATTCGAAGGCATGTCAGGCTCATTCATGGCTTTGATGCGGAGATCTGCCGCAGCGCCAGTTTCGCCGCATGATAGCCGCACATGCCGTGCACGCCTCCGCCTGGCGGAGTTGACGCCGAGCACAGGTATAGTTTCGGCGTGCCTGTCGCGTAGTTGTGCAGCGTAGGGCGCAGGAAAAATTGCTTCAGGCTCAAGGCTCCTCCGCCGATATCTCCACCGAAAAGATTTGCGTCCATCGCTTCAAGCATGGCTGGGGTTGAAACGTGGCGCGCCAGGATGCAATCGCGGAATCCGGGGGCGAAGCGCTCGATCTGGGCTTCGATTCGCTCTGTCGCGTCCACTGTTGCGCCGTTAGGAACGTGGCAATAGGCCCACAGAACATGCTTGCCCTCAGGTGCGCGCGTGGAATCAAAGAGCGTGGGCTGCGCAACCAGCACGAAAGGACGCTCCGGCACTTTGCCGTGTGCAACTGCATCTTCGGATTCAGCCAGCTCTTCGAGCGTTCCGCCGAGATGGACGGTGATGGCGCGGCGGCATTCGGCGGCGCGCCACGGAACCGGCTCCGAGAGCGCGAAATCGATCTTGAATGCGCCGGGCCCGTGCTGAAACCGCGAGAATGCTCGACGATAACCGGAGGAAAGCCGATCGCCGGCGATTGCGAGCAGTTGCCGCGGTGCGGTGTCGAAGAGAATCAGCGCGTTGTCTGCTTCCAGCTCGCGGAATGCGGCCGCGTCAATGCGCTGCGAAGTGTGCACCATGCCGCCGAGCGTCTTCAGATAGCCGATGAGCGCGCGTGGAATTGCCTTTGCTCCGCCGCGCGGGATGGGCCAGCCGGCTGCGTGGATCGTTACGGCGAACATCAGCCCGATGGTTGCGCTCAGGGGCTGGTCAAAGCCGAGCATCGAATGGCCTGCCAGGCCCGCAAAGACGGCGCGCGTGCGCGGGCTGGAGAAATGGCTCTGCGCAAAACCGCGCGCAGAGCGCATCATCGACGATCCGAATCGCGCCATGCGCAATGGATGATGCGGGATGCGCAGCGCCGGCCCCAGGCTGTCTTCAGCGAAATCCTTCCAGTGGCTGACCGCGGGATCGAGCAATCGCCGCCATTCTCTGCCGTCTGCGCCCAGTGCCTGCTCGGTCTTGCCAAAGTCGCGTTCCAGCACCACGGCCGTGCCGTCGTCCAGCGGGTGCGCCAGTGGAGCGTCGCCGTGAATCCACTCCAATCCATGCTCCCTGAGCGGCAGCGAGGTAAAGAACGGCGAGCCGGCGGCGAAGGGATGCACCGCGGAACCGAAATCATGCAGAAAGCCGGGCAAAGTGAGCGGCAGCGTCCGCGCCGCGCCTCCCGGTTCGGATTCAGCCTCGAAGACGTCCACCTGCAATCCCGCCTGTGCGAGCACAATGGCCGCAGCCAGCCCGTTGGGGCCCGATCCAATGACACACGCGCGGCTCATGAGCGAATTCTTCAACGCATTCCCGAAACTTCGCGGTTCTTCTTCATGGTTTGTCAATCGTGCGGCGGCAGCTCCGCAGGCCACTCCACTACGCCGAACCCGCCGTCAGGAGCGATGGTCAGCTCCGGTGCATAGAGTCCCATATACTCGCGCCGCCACCAGTTGCCGGTGTGCCGCTTTTCATCCATCGACGTGAACCAGTACTGCCACAGCACAGCGCGCACATAACGCGGCGGCATCTGCGGAAAGGGATTGCCGCGGAAGAGCGAAAGAACCGCGGGAGAGCCAAGCAGCAGGCGCTCCTCAACGAGCGGAACCATCTCATTCTGTCGCCAGTCGCCGAGCGAAGCGAACCACAGGTTCCAGTCGAAGCGCGGCTGATAGGGCGCATAGATGCGCGGCGCTTCGTTCAACAACTGCGGCTTGTTGCGAAACAGGTACGGGGTCCAGTCGCGGCCGTCGTCGGAACCCTGGAACTCGATCTCATATCGCCCGCGCGTCATCACGGCGAAGAGCCCGTACTGGTTGGCGATGCGGAAGGGCTCAAGCGCGGCAATCGGCGCAACCGGCACGGGAATTTTGCCAAGCGGCAGGCCGGCCATCTCCGCTGTCGTGTCGTAGAAGATCCAGGTCAGCATCAGAGCCGCAAACCACACGCCTGCAACGTGTACTGCAAAACCAATTCGGCCGCGCCACGTTTTTTGCACGCGCATAGCCTCGCGCGGCTGCGATTCCACTGTGGCCGGGTCGGCTTCATCCGCCGTCAGAATCGACAATGGCTGCTCTTCTTTTTCTTCCAGCTCAGCAGTTGGCTCCAGCAGCCGGAACCGCTCCTCATGCGGCTGCCAGCGCCCAGGCACAAGGCGCAGCAGGAACTTGTCATCGAGAAGCAAAAAGCCCAGAGACAGCACCAGGTAATTCAGAAACGTGTAATTGGCGGTGAGAATTACGCCAATCTCCCACGGAGTGACAATGAAGAAGCAGATGAGCCGCACGCGCCGCGGGAAGAACAGCATCAACACCAGGCCCAGTTCCAGCGTCAGCGTTGCGCCAACCGTGGCCGCGTGGAACCAGTGCGGCAGGTGCTGCGCGTACCAGCCGATCCACGTGGGCAGCGGGCCGTTCTGGTAGTACTGGTCCATCGCCGTGAAGTTGCGCCACTCCACGTCGCCGCTCAGCAGCTTCACCATGCCCGATTCAAAGTAGATGCGAAACCACTCCCACTGCAGCAGGAACTGGCTCGCGCGCGAGGGCGGATCGTTTGCGCCCCATCCGGGCAACAACCCGCGCGGCGTGAAAAGCAGGCCAATAAATCCCGCTTCGAGCAACATGCCGTCCGACTGATAGCTCGAAAAAACGCCGGAAGCGCCGATAAAGGAGAGGAAACAGACAAAGCAGAGGAGGAAATTCAGGCGCGGCCACAGATTGAGAAATGCGAGCACAGACGCGGCAAGGCCAATCCATGTCACCGTCATCAGCATGGCCGGGCTTGAGGAGAACCAGTAAAGCGTCGGCGCATACCAGTAGCGCGAGACGCCCATATTTTCCGCCACGGCTCCAAGCAGTTGCTGCGCGGGCAAAATTCCTTCCGGCCCAATCAGTCCCCTGATCTGGAAGAGAAGCGAATAAAACGCGGAAAAATAGATGAGCGCCAGCGCGCGCAAAAAGATCCAGCGCGGAATCAACCGGCCATGCCGGCCGCAGCGGCCGTCGAAAAGCCACCGGAAGACATCGATCGGGCGTCGTGACCTCATCTCTCGAACAGCATATTCTCCGCCAACAGCCTTTCTTGCGGAAATTACGCATTTCCCATCGTTTCCTTGAAATTGACCTGCTTCCGTTCGCCAGCAGCACATCAAGGACAAATATGTCCGCAGACCGACACGCTGGAGCGCGCAAAATGGCCTTCCCGGCAGGATGGCCGGATTGCTTAAGGAGCAACTCAGGAATGTCGTCCTGAGTTCCGCGCAGCTCACCGGCGATGCCCTGAGCGGCTATACCGAGGATGCCGCCGGACAGTTGCCCGCTAAAAGCGTTTCATCAGTAGATACGAATTCGCAAACCGGCGCTCACTCCCAGAGTGGACATATTTCCGAAGGTGAATTGCGGCCAGTCCTGATACTCCACGTCCACGGTGCGAATCTGGATTCTGCGGCTGAGCAGCCAATCCATTCCTGCGCCGCCGGTCACCACCAGGTATCGGCCCGTGGCCAGGTTGTAGGGGAAGTTGAAATCGCCGAATCCGATAAGGCCTTTGACGTAGGGCTGGAGATTGTCGTAGGTGCGATGATACCGCACTCCGATCGAATAGGTCTCGGCATGGACGTTGGCGGATTGGCGGAACTCCATCCATCGGCCTTCGGCTTCAAGCCCGAGGTGGCTCCGCGCGTCGGCATCGACAAAGCCCGCGAGCCCTATCATCTTGCGCTCGCCGTATTGCAGGTAATCGCCCGAAGCCAGTATGCCCGCGGAAAGAACCGGTCCGCCCTGATCGCCGGACTGCACGGCCTGTGCGGAGACTGCCGGCGCCAGGGCAAGAATCGCGCCGGCAAGAATGGCGAAGGCGCCGCTCCGCGTGCTCGCACTCCTGCTCCGCCATTTGCCGAATGATAAAGACATCGTGTTCCTTCTCCCTGGCAGCGTGGGCTGCGGCGGTTCTATTTCGTAATCGTCAGCGCGATGCTCTGCGACTCGGTGACGCCGGTCTCGACGCCGGTGCAGACGACCTGAATGGTGTACGAGCCGGCCGGCGCGCTGCTGGTGCTGATTCCACCGCAGCCGTTGACGGCAAAGGCCGCAACCGCAAGCAGCAACGCCATGAATACGGCCGCCAGGCGCTTGCGGGAGCGCCGGAAGAGGAATCCAAAGAAGATGCCGAAGGGCAACAGCAGCCCGGCCAGAAACACAGGCCTGTTTCGAGCGCCGCTGTTCTTTGCCATCGAGCCGCCGGTCAGCGGCGAGTTGGTGTCAATGGTCAACTGCGCGACCGCGGTTCCATTGGCCGGCAGCTTGACCGTCGGGCTGGAAAAGTGGCACGTCACTCCAGCCGGGAGCGATGCGCAACCCAGGCCGATCGTGTCGGTAAAACCGCCGACCGAGGTCAGGATCATGCCAAGCTGGGCGTACTGCGAGGACTTGAGCGTGACCGAGGTGGGCGTCACCGAGAGATTGAAGGCGATGGGATTGGTGGTGACCGTGATGGGCAGTGAGGTGGAGCCCGCATGGGTCGCGTCCCCGCTGTACACGGCCTCGACGACATAAGTGCCCGCGGGAAGGTTCAGGTCGAGCGTGGCCACGCCGGTTGCATCGAGCGTCGCCGTGCCGAGCGTGGTAAGAGCGTTCGTAAAGGTGACCGTTCCCGTCGGGATCGGCCCAACATTGCCAAGCACCGTGGCGACAAGATTCAACTGCGGGTTGGCGCCGCTGGTGATGGAGCTGCCCAGGCTGGTGGTGGTGGGAATCTTGCCTACGGTCAGGCTGACGGGCTGCGATGTGCTGCCCGCGTCATTGGCATCGCCGAGATAGGTGGCCGTGATCGCGTAGGTTCCGATGGCGAGGTTCGCGTAAGTGAGCGTGGCGAGGCCGTTCGTGTTGAGCGTTCCGGAACCGATCAGCGCTCCGTTGGCGAAGAACTCCACCGTCCCGGTCGGCGTGGCTCCGTTGCCGGTGACCGTTGCCGCAAAGGCAACCGGCTGGAGCCACGAGGAGGGATTCGGCACGGCGCTGACGATGACTGACGTTTGCGCCTGCCCCACGGTGAGCGCGAGCGGCGCGGACTGGCTGCCTCCGTCGTCGGTATCGCCGGAGTAGGCGGCAACGATTGTGTAGTTGCCGGGCCCGAAGACCGGGCTGATGGTCGCGGTTCCGGCTGCGCTCAGCGGCGCGCTGCCGAGCGCGGTCGTTCCCGTGTTGCTCGTCGCGGTAAAGGTCACGAGCCCGGTAGGTGTGACCGCGCCGTCTATGACCTTTACCGTTGCGGTGATCGTCTCCGCCAAGCCGGCAATGCCCGGAGACGGCGTTGCGGTTACGGTCGTCGCCGTTATTGTCTTCAGCACCGTCTGCACGAGCGGCCCCGCGGTCGCGGCGGTGTTGTAATTGTCGCCCGCGTAAGAAGCGGTGATCGTGTGCGTGCCGACGGCCAGCGTCGAAGTGGTAAAGGATGCCGTGTTCGGTGCGGCCCCGCTCAGCAGTGCCGTGCCGATCCTGACGTTCGCGTCATAGAAGGTCACCCTCCCGCTCGCGGGAACGGTCGCGGTCGATGCCATCGTCGCGGTAAAGGTCACGGGAGCGCCGTAGTAGGACGGGCTGCCGGATGTCGCCAGGGTCATCGTCGCCGCAGCCTGCACATCCTGGTCGAGGACCGCGGAGGTTTCGCCGAGGATCTCCTTGGTGACGTCGCCGCTGTAGACGGCGGTAATGGGATGCACGCCGTTGGCCAGCGCGGAGGTTGTGTAGCTGATCGCGCCGCCCGCCAGTTGCCCGGTAAAGAGCGTGGTTGTTCCATCGAGGAAGGAAACGGTGCCGTCCGGCAACAGCCCGCCGCCATCCGGCGCAGTGACGGTCGCCGTGAAGGTCACGCTCTGGCCCACAAGGGATGGATTGGCGCTTGAGGTCAGCAGGACGGCCGTTTGCTCCTCCACGGTTTGCACCCAGGGGGAGACGCCGTTCTCCGTCGAGTAGCTCGGCGAGTGCGCTGCATCGCCGCTATAAGAGGCGGTGATATAGTGCACGCCCACGGCCAGAGTGGCGATCGAGTAGGTCGCGGCGCCGGATGCTCCCAGCGGCAGCCCGGAGGCAAGCGTGGTCATGGCGCCGTTGAAGTTGTCGACCAGGGAGACCGTTCCGGTAAGAGCGCCGGTTCCGGAGCCCGTTGTCACCTGCACGGTAAAGGTGACGGTTTGCCCGAAGAGCGATGGATCAGGCGTTGCGGAGACCGTCGTCGTGGTGGAGTTCAGCGGTTCGGCCACGCCGACGGCCACGATGGATAAAGGAGAGTTGGGGCCGTTGACACCGGCCTCGGTGTTATAAGCAGCCGAAACCGTGCCCGCCTCGGTGGTGTTCGCCGTGAGAACAGGGTTCGCGGCCGGCGAGAAGATTACGCCAATGGCGCAGTCGGTATCGACGGCCAGGGGCTGCGTGGTCAGGCAAGCGCCCTGCTCGATCGACGTATCGATCTGGGCATTGGCGGACGCGGTCAGCGAGGTGAAGACCAGCGGGTTGACCGGATCGTTGCCGTCGTTCTCCACCGTCTGAAGCTGCGGCGTAGACAGGCTTCCCTGGCGCACCGGAGCAGCGGTGAAGTTGAGCGCGGCCAGGCTGCTCTCGATCTCCCAGACCTGCATGTCGAGTGTGTTGGCGAAGAGGACATTGCCCTTTGCATCGACGTAGACGCCCTGCGGTCCCTTTATAGAAACCGTGTTCTGAAGGTTGTCCGTGCCCAGCAGGTAATCCCCGCCGCTTACCGCCAGGGTGTTGATGCTGCCGTTCAGCGCGTTCACTTTGCGGATGCGGGAGTTCTGCGTGTCCCCGATATACAGATTTCCTGCCGGATCGAGAGCGATGCCGGTAGGCGCGTCAAGCTCGGCCTCGGTGGCCTGCCCGTTATCTCCGCTGTACCCCGCGGTTCCAGTGCCCGCCACGGTGGAGATCACCTGCGTGGCCGCGCTCACCTTGCGGATACGGCTGTTATCCGTATCGGCAATGTAGATGTCGCCGGCCGCATCGAGCGCCACGGAATATGGATGGTTCAACGTGGCGGAAGTTGCCGCGACGCCATCGCCGTTATAGCCGCCGATGCCGCTGCCGAAGGGGCCGTAGTAATCGCCCGCCACGGTGCCGATCAGGCCCGTGGAAAAAGCAACTTCGCGAATCACCTGGTTGCCGGTGTCGGCAATGTAAAGATCTCCTGAAGTATCCACCGCGACGCCCTGCGGTGCAGTGAGCGAGGCCGAAGTTGCGGCGGATCCATCCCCGCCGTAGCCGGCCGCGCCATCGCCGGCAATGGTTGTAATCACGCCGGTGACGGCATGGATCTCGCGGATGACGTTGTTGCCCGTGTCCGCGATATACAGGTTCCCGGCGCCGTCGATGGCAATCCCGGAAGGCGTATTGAGCGTCGCGGCCGTGGCCGGCCCGTTGTCGCCGGTGTAGCCCGCCGCGCCGGTTCCCGCAAGCGTGGTGATCTGGCCGGTGGAGGCGCTGACCATGCGAATCCGGTTGTGCTCGCTGTCGGCAATGTACAGATTGCCGCCGCCATCCTCCGTGACGCTGGTGGGAGCATAAAGCTCCGCGTTCAATGCGGGGATATTGTCCTCGACGGGGTCCAGATAATTTCCGTCGCCGGCCACCGGCAGCGTGTTGCCCGGAACCAGGATCGCCAGCCCGCCCGTGCCCGTCCCGGAGATAAGCGTTTCCCCAAGCAGGTCTCCCGCGGCATCGAAGAGCGCCACTGCGCCGATGCGCAGGCCTGGAGCCGTCGGGGTGAACACGACAGACTGGCTGCAGCTCCCGCCCGCCGTCAGCGTGACTCCGGTGCAGCTCGACGCCGGCACAGCGGGCAACGCAAAGTCCAGCCCCGGCTGTCCCAGGGTGAGGATGGTCTCATGATCGACCGTGCCTGAGACCTGAGCGGGGACAGTGACGGCCTGTTGCGCGGACGGCGTGCCGACCGCGGTGGCCGGAAAAGCGCTCTGCGCCATGCCGGCCGTTGCCGCCAGCGCCGTTGTTCCCAGAAGCAAACCGCAGCCTCGGACCCATTGCGCGAGGCGGCGGGTTGCGCAAGTGGAAAATGGATTTCGGCTTTTTCCACGATTCTGTGCGGGACGGGAAGCGTCAGATGTGCGGCTCATGCGTGGCTCCGTGTGGGAGATTCCTGCAAGTAAAATTTCCGGCACGCAATGATGCGGCGGCAGTCTTATCCTGCTGCTTATCGCCGTCACCGGGCGCGGGCGACTCGAAACACAGATTCCACGCACTTCGAGAGATTCGCGGCCGGCGCGTTGTTCTACTTGTGCCTGATCGTCCCATGCAATGTATCACGTAAGCACAATCCATCTCTCGAATTTCAAGCGGGCTGTGCCAAAGAGGAATTCAATCTAGAAACAGGAAAGCGCCCGAGGTCTCTCAACCCGGGCGCTCCACGGAAAAACAAGGCTGCTTTTTTACTAAAAAATGAGGCTGGCTTTTGCTAAAAATATCCCAATGGCGAATTCTGAGATGCTAAAGCTCGATCGCTTCGAGACGGTGTTCCTGGATCGGGATGGGGTGCTGAACAGGAAAATGCCGGAGGGGTGCTACGTCACCTCCTGGGAAGAGTTTCAGCCGCTGCCCGGTGTCGCGGAGGCGATTCATACCCTGAACCAGGCCGGGATTCGCGTGATTGTAGTCAGCAATCAACGCGGAATCGCCCTTGGATACATTTCCAGCGCCGGCGTGGAGGCCATTCATGCCCGATTCCAGGAACTTCTCCGCGGCGGCAACGCGCACATCGATGCTTTTTACTTTTGCCCCCATGACAAGAACGTCTGTAATTGCCGGAAACCGAAGCCGGGGCTCTTCGAGCAGGCCATGCGGGTGTTCCCGGCGATTCGGCCGGAGACGAGCATGGTCATCGGCGACTCGCTCTCCGACATCGAAGCAGGCCGCCATCTTGGGATGGCAACCGTGCTGATTACAGGAGACACGGAGAACCGCGCGCCCGGGCGGGAACAGGCGCGTGAGCTTGCCGATGCCAGCTTCGCCTCGCTGTCAGAGGCTGTCGAAGCGCTCGCTCCCTGAAAGTGCGATTGCGCCCGGATCGGGGATCGATGGTATGTTTAGGCGCGGTCTTTTTGACATCGGCGCGGGAAATGTCACGGCATTGTAAAGACGAAACGAATGGGAGCGAGGATGGAGGCTATCGTACTGGCAGGCGGGTTCGGCACCCGGTTGAGTTCCCGGCTGGTGGATCGCCCGAAGCCAATGGCCCTGGTGGCCGGCCGCCCATTCCTTGCCATCCTGCTCGATCGGCTGGTGCAGTCCGGATGCACGCGCGTGCTGCTCTCCGTAGGGCATCTGCGCTCGGTCATCATGGATGCTTTCAAGGAAAGCTATCGCGGCGTTCCCATCACCTACGTTGTCGAAGAGGCTCCGCTCGGCACCGGAGGCGCGATACAAAAAGCATTGAATTTTTGCCGGGAAGATTGCGCTCTGGTTTTAAACGGAGACACTTATGTAGACCTCGACGATGCGGCGCTGTGGGCGTTTCACCGCGCCGGCAATTCTGCCATCACTATAGCTGTGGCACAGGTGGCGGACTCCGGGCGCTATGGGCGCGTTCGCATGGAGCGGCGGCGGAATGCTGAATACGTGGCGGGGTTTGAAGAAAAGGGCCAGAGCGGCGAAGGGTGGATTAACGCGGGTGTCTATGCGCTGAAGCGGGAGTTTCCATGGCCCCGGCAGGTTGCGGAGCAATTTTCCTTTGAGAAGGATGTGCTGGCTCCCTGCATCGAAAGCCTGCGCCCGCTCGCATTTCGTCACACAGGCTACTTCCTTGATATTGGGGTGCCCGAGGACCTCGATCGCGCGGAGATTGAGCTGGCAGGCCGTTAATCTCCGGCTTTCGCCGCGGTCAGGGGCGTCCGGCGCCCTGTTCGACTTCAACCAGGCTCTGGGTTGCGGTGTTTACGCAATCGATTTCGACCCAATCGCAGAGCAGGTGGCCGGCAAGGATATGGCCCTCCTGGATGCGCGCGGTATCCTTCGATGGGATTTCGACAAGATAATCCGCTGCTTTTGCCATCTTGCCGCCGCCGTCGCCTGTAAAGCCGACCGTCACGACCCCCATCAACCGCGCCGTCTCCAGCGCGGTCAGAACGTTTTCGCTGTTCCCCGATGTCGAGATGCCCACGAGCACATCGCCCGGATTGGCGACCGCCTCCACTTGCCGCGAGAAAACGCGTTCGTAGCCGTAGTCGTTTCCAATTGCGGTCAGAATCGACGTATTCGTGCTCAGCGCAATGGAAGGCAATCCCCGCCGTTCGCGGCGGAACCGACCAACCAGCTCCGCTGCCAGATGCTGGGAATCCGCGGCGCTGCCGCCATTCCCGCACCAGAGAATCTTGCCTCCGGCCTGCAGCGATGCCGACATCACGCGCGCGATTTGTTCCAGAACGGCACATTGAGACTGGAACTCGCAGATAATTCTGAGGTGTTCCCGGATGGCTTCGGAAAAGAGAGTTGAGGGATAAGCATCCTGCGGCATAATGATCGTCTCCTGACAGTGGGAAGAGTGCGGCCGCGCGTAAATCCTGTGCGGGGCCTGAATGGGCGATGCAGCGACCTAGCAAATCGCAACTTAGTCACCAAGGCTGAAATCCGTTCCTTCGCCGCAATCCTGCCCGCCAAACATGCGTATAATCCAGCCCACGGATATCGGTCTCTATGTATGTCGTGGAAAGGATTTTGGCGGGCAGGTCGTGCGCTTGCGGCCGAAGATTTATATAGCTTTTGTTTCTTTGCTGTAATATATTGAAGCTATTGATATTTTCGTTGCCTTAGACATACTTGTATCTCCGGGTGACTCTTACGTCCTTCCTTCCGCGGTTCTGAGTAGTCTCAAAGGCGTCAAGAATGGTCCCGGACAATCGCCGGCGCTGCCTGCCGGACTATAAAACCTGGCATACAGGCTCCTCATGCTGATAAATCCGCCAGGGATTTGGGGAGTTTCATGGATGCACCGCGTTATTCCGGAACCTGTCACACATTCTTAATAGTCTTTTGCGGGACTATTCTTCTATCATCCTTGTGAGCACGATTCCCTGGCTGCGATCCTCCAGGGATTCACCACAAAATAACCGCGGCGGCGATAAGCGGGATTCGATCGGCCGAATGGAACGCTTATAAAAACAAAATAGAACGAATAACTTCCTTGGTTCACAGTTTCAGAATCCTCCACCTTCCGGTTACCCAAGTTACCGGATGGATGTACCTAAAGAACATTTTCCTGTTACCATCGATCTCAATTAACCGATAAATATCGGTGACCGTAGTAACCTTGAAGCATTGAGAAGTCCCGCTTGTAAATTGCCTCATTTTTTCAGTGATATTCGCTCGGGGTGCAGAATCGCTGATTTGTCTTGGTGGGTATTTTTCATCAGGAGAAGAAGCACGTGCGAACAAAAACCCTCCCTCAGCCTTCAGGCGGCGCAAATCTTCCATTCACCCCATCCTGCGTCCGCAATTCTTCCCTGTTCCGTGGCCGTTCCCGGAACGGCCGTTCGAAATTCCATTCCAACGCCGGTTGGAGCACTGTACTCCTGGCGTTCCTGTGCGGTCTTTTGCTGGTGAACCTGACGGCGTGCGCATGGGATTCGATGGCTGAAAAGGGCTCTTCGGGTAACCAGCCAGGCACGACCGACAACTCCGTCTCCACGCTGACGCTAAGCACAACGAGCGTGAGCTTCGGTACCGTGAACGTAGCAAACACCGCAACGCAGGCAGTAACGCTGACCTCATCGGGCACGGGCGCGGTGACGGTGAGCGCGGGCTCGGTCTCCGGAGCCGGCTTCAAGATCTCCGGTGCAACCTTTCCGCTGACGCTGAACGCGGGACAGACCGCGACCCTGACCGTCACCTTTGATCCGGCGGTGACCGGCGCGGCG
>JASHPD010000115.1 GCA_030038315.1 Acidobacteriaceae bacterium | reverse complement strand
CAGTTCGCCGGCAAATACTACTTCTGATCTCCCGGATTGGAAGTCCAAACCCGCGGGGGCGGCCATTGACCGTCCCCGCGGGTTTCCCGCCAACATCACCCCATCCGGCGCTTATTCCATACCTGAGATATGGGGACTTTTGCGTGAATGCGATTTTTCAGCTCTCCACGGAGTCCCACATGCCCTGTGGTTTTATTTGCATTTTGGTCTTTCGGTCAACTACTCTGAGCCGTTTCCTGCTCCATCTCTGCTGCGAAACCGCTCATGGCTTCGTATGCGATGGGTAACTCGAAAGTAAAGGCGCTTCCGGTTCCGGGAGCACTATTGACATGAATTTCCGTCTGGTGGCATCTGGCGATCCAGGCGGCAAGCGCCAAACCGAGTCCCGACCCATCTGCCGCGGATTGCTGCACATTGCTGGCGCGGCGGAAACGCTCGAAGATGTGCGGCTGATCCTTTAGCGGAATGCCGATTCCCGTATCACGAATCGAAAACCGGACGCGATCCTTGCATCGTTCCAGCGTCAGTGTGACAGAACCGCCGGGCGGCGTGTATTTCCATGCGTTTTCCAGCAGGACGGTAAGAAGCCTCTGCAAATACAGTGTGTCCGCCATGACGATCTGCGGCGTGTGCGCAAGATCGGCGTGGAACCTGAGCTGTGATTTGGCCAGCAGCGGCCTCCATTTAGCGCAGGCCTGCAGGCAGATGCGGTACGCATCGACAGGCTCAAGCCGCACCTGCTCGGAGCCGGCATCGGCGCGCGCCAGCAACAGCAGGCTGTCGAGAAGCGAAGACATGCGCTGCGCCTCCGCACCAATGATGCTGACAGCCTCGCGATATTCGCCGCCGGTGCGCTCGAATTGCAGCGCAAGATCGGCCTCGGTACGGATCAGCGCCACCGGCGTGCGCAGCTCGTGCGACGCGTAGGAGGTGAAGTCGCGCACAGTGTTCACTGCGGACTCGATGCGTTCCAGCATATCGTTGAGCGTGGAGGAGAGATGCGCCAGCTCATCGCGCGTCTTGAGCTTCGGCAGGCGCATCTGCAGGTTGCCTTCATGGATGCGCTGCGCCTCACGCGCAATCGCGGCCACCGGGTCAAGCGCGCGCCGGCTGAGCAAATGGCCTGCCAGCCCTGCCATGAGGAAAATAATAGGGGAGATAAGCAGCAACCCGTTGCGGAACATCTCCAGGGTGCGGTCGGTTTTGGTCAGCGTCGCTCCTTCTTCCACCACATAGGTGTGGCCGTCAATGGTAATGGCGCGGCGCAGCGAGCGAACCTGCCTGCCTTCGGCATGGAATTCCAAGATGGACCAGCGAACATGCGCCAGCGAGGATGCGGGCGGAAGATCGTGCGGGGTGAGCATCATCCGTCTGGCGCGATAGATCCATTGCCCGTTCGCATCCTTGATCTGCAACCATTTTCCGTCGTCTTTCAACGGATATTCGGCTGCCAGCACCGCGATGGCGCGCGCGGTATCTCCGGCCAGATGGCGGGCGGCAAAAAAATCATGTACGTCGTCGATGTGCTCTTCGAGCTCGTGATCGAGCGCGATATAGAGGCACCGTTGCGCCATCCAGTAGGAAGCGCAGCAAAGCAGAATCCCCGCGGCCAGAAAGATGAGGAAGTAGCTGATAGAGAGCCGGATTCGTATCGGCAGGTTCATGGACTGGGTCCGATAAGTGAGAAAATTGTACGGCGGAAAAGCCGCTCTCCAGGTTAAACGCGTGTTACAGACGGACTCGCTAGAGCGTAAGGGCATAGCCGCGGCCTTTGAAGGTGTGGATCAGGGGAACAACGCCTTTGCAGTTCAGCTTGCGGCGCAAAGAGGAGATGTAAACTTCCAGCACATTGCTGAACTTGTCCCAGCCATGGTCGTATAAATGATCGAGCAGCTCGGATTTGGAGAGCACGGCGCGCGGACGGTGCGCCATGTATTCGAGCAGCTTGTACTCCATGGCGGTCAGAGTGATGCTCTGGCCGGCACGCGTGACTTTCATCTCATCCGGCTGCACAACCAGATCGCCGATTTCGATAGACGGAGCGGCAATTCCATGCGCCCTGCGGATGAGCGCACGGCAGCGAGCAACCATCTCGCCCACATCGAAAGGCTTGGTGAGGTAATCGTCCGCGCCTGCGTCGAGCAGGGACACTGTTGTTTCCTTGTCGTCGCGCGAGGTGAGAATCAGCACCGGCGTGCCCACGCTTTGCCTGCGCAGCGAGCGCAGTACGTCGAGCCCGTCCAGCCTGGGCAGCATCAGGTCGAGCAGGATGAGGTCGTAGGGATTCGTGGAGCCCAGGTAAAGCCCGTCTTCGCCGTCGAGAGAGATATCCACGGCGTAGCCCGCCGATTCCCGCAGCGCGCGCGCCACGTTTCGAGCAAGCCCCGCATGATCTTCGACGACGAGAACCCGCACAACCCCTCCTTGCGATGCGCCGCCATTGGCGACAGTGTAGACCAGTCGCGCAGTGAGCGAGAAGCGCGGACGACGCAGACAGCTTTCTTGCATTGAATCATGCTCACTCGTACCTGAAGCGCGGCTGAAATCCAGATTCGGCGCAGGGCGATTCACGAGCTTGTCATATTTGCTTCAGCCCGCCTTCAGGACGATTCAAGCAAGCTGTGAGCGAAGGTTCAGATCGTCCAATGGAACCTTGTCTGGAGGCACGACATGCAGCATTTGCTTCGTTGGCGCACGCTTACCTTCGTCCTTTCCCTCATTCTTCTTACAAACGCCGTGACAAGCGGCCAATCGCCCACGGCCTCCATCAGCGGCCATATTGCGGACAATTCTCATGCCGTTATCCCGAATGCGCGCATTTTCATCATGCCCGGCAATCTTGTCCGCACGTCGGACGGAACGGGCAGCTTTTCCGTCACCGGGCTCGCGCCCGGCAACTATACCGTCACCATCAGCTCACCGGGCTTTGCGCAACTGGTCAAAAACCTCAGCCTGAGCGCCGGTGAAGCAGCGGCCTTCGATGCGGTCTTGCAGGTTGGCTCTAGCAACCAGCAGGTGACCGTTACGGGTGAAACCACCGGGCCTGAGCAGACTGTGACGCAGGCGATCAACCAGGAGATCACCTCGGCCAACATGGTCAATGTGATGCCGTATACCCAGATTATTTCGCTGCCCAACGGCAACGTCTCCGACGCGATCGGCCGGCTGCCCGACGTGACCCTGCAACGCAACGAAGGCCAGGGCGAGTACGTCCAGGTGCGTGGACTCGATCCGCGGCTGACCCTTGTCACGGTCGATGACGTGACCCTGCCCGCGCCGGAGGTGGTCGTCCAACAAGTTGATCTGACGACGATTCCCGACGACATGGTGGCGTCCATCGTGGTCAACAAGACCCTTTCCGCCACTCAGGACGCGGGCGGCATCGGCGGCTCGGTGAATCTGGTGACCAAAACGGCGGGAGCGCGGCCCTATTTCACCGCGGAATCCACGATGGGGTACACACCGATCATGAATACCCGCTACGTGGGCAAGGTGAGCACGACCGCCGGCATGAGCTTCGGCGCAAACAAGCGCTGGGGCCTGATCGGCGGCTTCGAGGAGGATTACAACGGCGCCGGCATTGATAACATCCAGCCCAGTCCGGACGTCAACCCCAATGGCTCGACAACTCCCTATTACGACAACGACACTCAGCGCATGTATCGCTTCAAAGGGTATCGCTGGGGCTATACCAGCACCCTCGATTTCAAGAAGAGCCAAACCACCAACTTTGCGCTGCACTTCCTGCTTTCCGATTTCCACGACTGGCTCGACAAGTGGTACTACGAAATGGGCCCCAAGACCAAGTTCTATGAGTCGGACCAAGTGAGAACCCCGGAAATCGGCAGTCTGATTCTCAATGGCAGCCACATCTACAAAAACTCCTGGGTTCAGTGGAGTTCGGCGGTCTCCCGCTCCCGCTTTCTGAACGCCGGCGGCGACCCGGTAGCGGAGTGGGATCCGGTATCGTCCCTGAAAGACTACGACAAGGCCAACTGCAACTACATCGGAACGCCCACCAGCATCTACCGGCCGAAGTGGTCGCCGGGATGCGAGCTCCCCAATGCCAATCCGGCTGACAATAATTTCAATCCGGATAACTATGTCCTCAGTTCCTTCCGCACCACTTCCGGCAAGGCAGTCGAGCTGGACTTGCAGGAGAATGGGAGAGTGGGCATGAATTACCATCTGGGCTCGCACCCGGCAACCTTCCAATTCGGCGGTGAATTTCGCAACGAGCACGCCTTTGAGAACGCATACACGCCTACGTACGACCTCGGCACCGCTGCGAGCCAGGTAACCATGACTCCGTTCCTGTCAGGGTTCGACAATAAAAACTACTATGACGGCACGTATTACATGGGGCCTGTCACCGTCTGGAGCAAGCTGGCCAATTACGCCCAGGCGAATCCGGGACAATTCACGCTGGATGAAGGCGAGACCCAGGAAGCCTCGCAGTCAGCCGACTTCAATCTCGTCCAGCACATCAGCGCGGGCTACGTGATGAACACCATCAACTGGCCCAGGTTCAGCCTCCAGACCGGCTTTCGTGTGGAGGCCGTCCAGGTGCGTGCGCTCGGCTACTACGTGCAGACCGACGCCAATGGCAACTGGCTTGGGACCACCCCGGAGACCAGCACTCAGTCTCAGGTCGTTCCCTTGCCCAGCGTGCAGGCGCGCTGGGAGTTGACCCCGATGACCATCCTCCGCGCCAACTACTCACGCGGCTACGCGCCTCCCAACCCCTATGACCTGGTGCCGTACGTTCTGGACAACGGAGAGGGCTCGATACCCCGCTACAGCATCGGCAACCCCAATGAGAAGGCTACCACCGCCAACAACTACGATCTGACGCTACAGCGGGAACTGCGCCCCTTTGGCATCATCCAGGCCGGATACTACTATAAGCAGCTCTACAACCCCATCGTCCAGGTTTACACCTCCTGCGAGATCACAGGCTCCCTCTGCAACATCCCCGGCCAGACCATCAACACGGACGATGGCCTCCCGAACCTGGCGCAGCAGGATATCAACATCAGCAACGCCCAGGTCTGGGGCCTGGAGTTTGACTGGCGGCAAAACATGACCTACCTGCCCGGCGCGCTGCGCGGCATGCAAATGATAGCTAACTACTCGTATGCCGACTCGCATTCCAACGGCATTCCGGGGAGCACGTATTCGCCGCCGCTCATCGGCACGTCGCGCAATGCCTTCAATTTCGAGCCAGGCTATGAGCTGGGGCGCTACTCCGTTCACATGGGCATGACCTTTAACAGCGATTACGACGATGCCTACCAGTGGTTCAACAACCAGGCCGATCCCGCTAACGACACAGCCGGCCCGGCGAATGGCCCGCTGGGCGACAGCTACGCCTATTCGCACCTCCAGATAGACGCACAGATGGGGATGCGCGTGTGGCGCAAGCTGCACCTGGTCCTCAATGGCCTGAACCTGACCAACGAGGTCTTTGGCTACTACAATGGGCAACCGCAATACGTGAACCAGCGCGAATACTACAAGCCGACTTACAGCGCCAGCCTGCGCTGGAGCTCGGGCAGCGAATAACAGCTATCACTCCAGACTGGCGCGCAACGGCCTCTCCGCGCGCCAGTCTTTTTTCTAGAATCGGAGACATTCCTGTCATGCTCCCTTTTTCGCTCCCTATTTCCACACTTGCGTTCTGCTGTGCGCTCATAGCCTTCACGTCACAGGCGCAGAATCCGGCGCCGAGCTCAACTCAGCAGGACGAGCTGCGCTACGTCATTTACCTGAGCCGCCACGGCGTCCGCTCGCCCACGGAGAAACCATTCCGGTACAACCAGTACTCCGCCGCGCCGTGGCCGGAGTGGAGCGTGCAGCCTGGCTATCTCACTTCGCACGGCTATGAGCTGATGAAACTCTTCGGCGCCTATGATCGCGCGAGATTCGCCGACGAAGGACTGCTCTCCGCATCCGGCTGCGACGACGCCGCGCGCGTCACCATCCTCGCCGACTCCGACCAGCGCACGCGCGAGACCGGCAAAGCCCTCGCCGAAGGCATCTTCCCCGGCTGCAACCTCGAAGTGCACGCCCTCGCCGAAGGAATCAACGATCCACTTTTTCACCTGCTGCAGACAAGCCTCACGCCGGATGACCGTAAACTTGCCGCCTCGGCGATTGCAGGAAGAATCGGTGGCGATGCTGCGAATCTCACTGCGGCCTATCATCCCCAGCTTGAAACGCTGGACCGCATTCTTGCCGGCTGCGGCCGCGTTCCACCGCAGAACGGAACTCGCACGTCGCTCCTCGACGTGCCGTCCAGCCTCGCATCCGGCAAAGGCGACCATCCTGCTACGCTGCGCGGTCCGCTGGCAATAGCGTCCACGCTTTCGGAGAACCTTTTGCTCGAATACACCGAAGGCATGAAAGGCAATGATCTGGCTTGGGGCTGCATGGATGAAGCCGCGTTGCGCGAAGTGATGCAGCTCCACGCCGCCGATGCCGATATCACTGAGCGCACTCCCGCCATTGCGCGCATCTACGCTTCTAACCTGCTCGACCAAATTGTCATGGCGCTCGAACAGAGCGCATCGGGCAAGGCAATCAAGGGCGCGCCCGGCAAACCAACAGACCGCGTCCTCTTTCTTGTCGGCCATGACACGAATATCGCCACGGTAGCTGGATTGCTGAACCTGACGTGGATCGAGGACGGACGCCGCGATGACACACCGCCCGGCAGCGCGCTGCTCTTTGAGCTTTGGCGCTCAACCGTAGACGGAAAGTATTACGTCAAGATTAAATTCACTGCGCAGACACTCGATCAAATGCGCGAGACGCGGCCGCTCACGCTCAGCAAGCCGCCACTGACGGTTCCAGTGTTTGTGCCGGGATGCAGCCAGGAGAACTTTGCCTGCGGAATCGAAGAGTTCAAAGAAACAGCAAACCGCGCGATCAAAGCGGGCGGATACTGAAAAGTCGGCTTACATTAAAAATGGGTACAATAACCAATTTTGCCCCGTTTCCGGCTCTCTCCTGCTTGCTCTGACGTGTTGATTTTGCATGGTGGACGCGGTAGGAATCGAATCCGCGCTCAAATGTGGTTTCAACAACTTACAGCGCGGCAGACGGCATACAAAACGGTCTTTTCGATGGTATTCAGCGCGAACAGCACGGGCCTCGGCACGGGGTTTCTCGTGTGGATTTATCGCCTACCGCGTGGAGGGTGCTCGCCCCCTGCCCGCTGGAGCGTTGTTCTAGCCGTGCGCCGCAAGCGTTTCCTGAATAGCCTCGGTCGTCAGCCGCATGGCGACGGCCTCGATGGCGCTCCCCGGTTTCACATGCAGGATGCTGTCGGGAAAGTAACCGAGCCGCTCGACATGGGCTTGGAAATTCTCCGTGTAGCCTTCGATCAGGCGGGCGACTTCAATGGCGACGGGGTTGCCGGGGTTGGGGTCGTTCAGCGCGGCCATGACCTCGGCTTCGGTAAGTCCGGTGAACTGTGGAGCGGGTGTGATGATGCGGGTCATGGTTCCCTGCCTGATGGCTGCGTCCGATGGTTTGATAGCAGCCGCATTCCTGAACGGCAATCCTGCAAATCTTTTTCCTGCGGCCCAATGGTGTTCTTGTAGTGGACTTACCCACCCCCGCCTTCGCCTGCGCTGTGGGGCGCGCTCGGCGGGCGTGGATAAGTCCAGTCTTTTAGACATGGGTTTCGGTACTAAGAACCTAAGAAAGAGAAACGCCATTAAGTCTTTGAAATCCCTGATGGCGATTCGCCAGTTTCTGTCGTCGGCCCGACAGATTCAGTCGGCGAACCGTCAAAAACCCCTTGCCATTCTGTCGGTTGAGTGCCAGTATCTTCGCGGAATTGCGACAAAATGCATGGTGGAAAATGACGGAATTCAACCAAAAACAAGCTGAAGTGATTCGGCAGAAGCGCGGTGTACCGGTTTATACGACAAATCCAAGCATTCCGCCACGAGGCGACATCAGCCGTTACAAACGAACGCGTATTGGTACGGCGCACAAGGGCCTCGTAATCGACGGCGGCACGGGCGAGGTGCTGGGCCGTGGCGGCGCGTATGCGTATGAATTCGAGGAAGTGGATCGCGAGCGTTTCGTAAAGCTGTTCCTGAGCGGCCTCAAACAAGCATCGGGCCTCTCCAAGTCCGGTCTCGCTGTGTTCGAAGTGGTATATCAGCAAATCCGCGAGAACCCGAACTCGGACCGTGTGCAGTTGAGTTTCTACCGCGCCAATCAACAGATGAACGCGCTGAACGACCGCACGTATCAGCGCGGCCTGCGCGAGCTGCTCGACAAGGAGTTTCTGTTCCGAAGCCCGGAGGATGGAACCTTCTTCGTGAACATCCGGTATATGTTCAACGGCGACCGGCTGGCGTTTGTGAAGGCGTATCATCTGAAGGATTCTCAGGCGTCCCTGCCCCTGCCAGAGCCCGATGCTACGCCTGTCCTGCCGCCGCCCGTGAGCGAATGAGTTGCTCTGCAATAGCAGCTATCTAGCAGCTAGCTTCTGTTTTTTCGTGCCTCGTAGGCGTCGAGGCTCATCTCCAGGACTTCCACGAGCAAGAGCCCATCACGCTGTGCGATGTGGCGGAGCCGTTCGTCGAATTCCCAACTCACCCTGTTTGCAAATTGGACCGTCCGGCCCGATTTTCTGAGGCTACGGCCATCTATTCGGGCTGGGGGCTGGTGACCTGGCGTTTTTACCCTACCCCCCTTCCCCGGCCTTCCTGGCGCGATTACGGG
>JASHPD010000114.1 GCA_030038315.1 Acidobacteriaceae bacterium | reverse complement strand
CGTCCAACAGCCTTTTTCTACCCCCGCCGCCAATTGGCCTGGCGGAGCTATGCGGCAATTCCGCCTTCGTTCCACGTTCGGCTCTTCTGCGCCATTCCCAAAGCATCTCTATGGCAACCCAAACCAGATTTCGGCCCTCTCTACGAATGACGCCCCACGCCTCTCACCACTTTACCGATCCTTGTGAGAAATCACGGTTAGTCTGGAGACATTTTGGGGCTGCTATGCTCTCTGGCCTGGATGAGTCATAAAGGCGAACTGGAATTCTCCCTTCCAAACCAGCAAGGCGGTAATAAAAACCAGGATCAAAAAACAAAAGAAATGGTGCTTCCTGCGCAAAATAATCCAAGTTATCTGACTCAGGCTTTAGGCAAAGATAGTCTACCGTTGCCACTTCATTTTTCATATACGTAGTCGTGGTAAGCCCGTGCTTGAGCGTGATGCTATCGCTGGTAATTTTTGCTGGTCGCCCTTTGACGGTCTTGCTGTTGCGCATTGTGAGTATGAAGGCTTCATGGGGTAGAACATGAGCTTTCATCACAGAACTCCATGAACTGAGGACAGTAAACAAAAGCGCATCGCCTTGGCTGACTTGGAGCAAATCTGCTCGTTGGATTGTGATGGGCTTGGCATTATATTGCTGGACTGTGATTGCCTGCGCATTAACTTTGGCAATAGGCCCATAGACACAGGTTCTGTCTCGTTTCATAAACGTCAGACTTGACGAATGTGAAACCCCACGCAGTGCATCTGAAGATGATTGCGCAAAGACGCAAGAGCTTGCGATTAGAACAAAGGCAATAACTATGCGTTCGAACACACAATAAGCATAACGCTGGAATTAGCTTTGGTAAGGCATTTAATGCTCGTGCTTGCCGGGGCGGAGCATCAGGTCTCTGATGGCTTCGCGGGGGTTTTTGCCGTGGTCGAGGATCTGGGCCATTTGCTCGGCTATGGGCATTTCTACGCGGTGCTGGTGGGCCAGGCCCAACGCTGCTCGGGTGGTGTGGACGCCTTCGGCTACTTTGCCGCCTAATCCGGCGAGAATGTCGTGGAGCTTGCGGCCTTTGCCCAGCTCGATGCCTACGGTTCGGTTGCGGCTCAGGGCTCCGGTGCAGGTCAGGACGAGGTCGCCGAGGCCGCTGAGGCCGGCGAGGGTTTCGCGGCGGCCGCCGCAGGCTACGGCGAGGCGCGTCATTTCGGCGATGCCGCGGGTGATTAGGCCGGCGGTGGAGTTCGAGCCGAGGCCCATGCCGGAGGTGATGCCGGCGGCGATGGCGATGACGTTTTTGAGCGCGCCGCCTAGCTCTACGCCGATCAGGTCTGAAGAAGTGTAAAGGCGTAAGGATTCCGACGAGAATTCGCGCTGGATGAGGGCGGCGATGGCGCTGTCGTCAAAGGCTACGGTGATGGCTGTGGGCTGGCCGGAGGCGACTTCCTGCGCGAAGCTGGGGCCGCTGAGGACGCCGATGGGGAATTTTAATTCCGCTTCGCCGATGGTGGCGGCGAGAAGCTGAGAGATGCGCAGGAATGAGCCGGCTTCGGTGCCCGGCGTGATGCCCTTGGTGGCGCTGAGCAGGATGTGGCCGGGGTGAAACTGCGGGCGCAGGCGGGTGATGGCGGCGCGAAGAAATTCCGAAGGGATGACGGAGACGAGGATGTCGGCGTTGGCCAGCGTGTCGTCGTCCGCGGTGACGGTGATGGAGGCGGGCAGCTTGAAGCCGGGAAGGTATTTGCGGTTTTCGCGCGCGGCGGCGATCTGGTGGGCGGATTCTTTTGCGTGCGACCAGAGGGTGATGGGGCGGCCGTTGCGGGCTAAAGAGATGGCGATGGCCGTTCCCCAGGAGCCGGAGCCGAGGACGGCGATGCGCGGCGCTATGGGCAGGACGGTCATGCCGTCTTGGGTGCTCCGAAGCGGTTTTCCGTGCCGGTGAGCAGGCGGCCGATGTTGGCGTGGTGCTTGAGGATGATGAGGCCGGAGACGATGATTTGCACGGCGATAAAGAAGATGGGCCTGGGTCCGCGGACGAGGAACCAGGCGAAGATGGGGAAGCTGGCCGCGCCGAGAATGGATGCGAGCGAGACGTAGCGGGTGAGCGCGAAGATGACGATGAAGAGGCCGATGGCGGCGAGCGCGGCCCACGGAGAAATGACGAGGAAGACGCCGAAGCCTGTGGCCACGCCTTTGCCGCCTTTGAACCTGAGCCACAGCGGAAACATGTGGCCGATGACGGCGAAGAGCGCGGCTGCGGCGGCTACGGTGCGGACGGGAAGCGCGGGCACGAGCGCTGCGGCGAGCCAGTAGCCGAGGGCGACGGCGAGCGCGCCTTTGCCGGCGTCGAGGAGGAAGGTGGCTGCGCCGAGGCCCTTGCCGCCGGAGCGGAGGACGTTGGTGGCGCCGATGTTGCCGCTGCCTATGGTGCGGATGTCCTGACGCTTGACGAAGCGGACCAGCAGATAGCCCACCGGGATGGAACCAAGCAGGTAAGAAAGGGCAACGATCCAGAGGATGGCGGCGGACATCGGATTGAGTTTAACAGGAGCGGTTATCGCGCGGTGAGCTGGCGGTATTCCTGCAACATGCGGAGGCGCCAGCGGACGATCATGCCGAAGGCGAGGATGAAGAAAAGCGCGCCGGTTTGTTCGAGGGTCATAAGAGCGTCGAGGTAGTCGCGCGCGAAGAAGCGGACGAGCGCGAGGACGACGATGACGGCGAAGAAGGCGCCGGAGCGCTGCATCATGATGATGTCGCCTTCGCGGACGAGCTTTGAGGTTGCGACCAGCGGCCAGGCGAGCAGGATGGCGCCGGCGAGAAAGGCAACGATTGCCCACCACCACGGGATGCGGAAGGCGGGAACGATAAACATGCAGAAGCCGGTGGACATGCCGAGCGGGGGGAAGATGATTTTGCGGATGTTGACGGCGGTGCGGCCCTCGCGGACTCTCCAGACGATGACGCCGCAGAGGCCGACGAGCGAGATCAGTGCGATTGCCCAGACGGAATGGAGGGCGGAGTACAGATGGGTCATCACAATCTCTAATCTACGGCAGGCGGGCTGGGGTGGGCGAGCGGGTTCCTGAGGATGTGGGACGCATGGCCCGAAGAGGGAAATGCACGATGGGCAGACCGGCGTCTGTGATTTAAATCCTTGCCAGTGGCAGTTTGCGAGGCTAGGATTTTTTCCGGAAAAATCCATGACAGCCGGGAAGCCTGGAATGATCTTTCCGGGCTCGATGCTGCCTGGGGAACGAGGAGGCATGAATATGCCTGAACGAGGACTCTTTCACTCGGGGTTGTTGCTGTCCGCTCTTTTGCTTGCCTCCGGGGCCGCGCTGGCGGCCGGTGCGCAGGAGGCTGCCGGGAATTCCAGCCTGATTACGCCGAAGGTGAAGCAGATTTACAAGATCGACTGCGCCTTTTGCCACGGCGACAACGGGAACGGCAAGACCGACGCCGCGACGAGCATGAAGATGGTCATGCTGGATTACACCGATCCAAAGTCGCTCGAAGGCAAGACGGACCAGGAGCTTTTTGACATGATTCGCAAGGGGAAGGACCAGATGCCGCCGGAGGATGCCAGCCGCGCGAAAGACACCGATGTGCAGGGCCTGGTGGCGTATCTGCGGTCGATGTCGAAGGGCGCGAAGCAGACGGCCGCGACTCCCGCGGCGCCGGCTGCTTCGCCAAACCCGAATCGTTGACGAATCCTGCTGCCGGGGTTACTGCGCCAGCGCCTGCTCGATGGCTTTTTCCGCCAGCGGCGCCATGATGGCGAAGCCGGCGGGCTTGGGGTGGACGCCGTCGATGCTGATGGTGAGCGGAAATCCGTTGCCGGCATCCTTGAGCGCGGAGTGGTAATCGACGTAGGGGTAGCCTTTACGCGCGGCGTAGGCGCGGAGCCAGGCGTTGATGGCGAGGATGGTTTGCGCGGGCTGGATGGCCGGGGCCCAGGGAAACTTGACCGACGGAGGGATGGAGCAGAGGACGACGCGGATGCCGCTTGCATGGGCCAGTTCGGCCATCGATTCAATGTCGCCTTCGGTCTGTTCGGGCGTCATGGGGCCGGTGTTGCCGGCGATGTCATTGGTGCCGCCGAGGAGGACGACGACTTTGGGTTTGAGGCCGATGACGTCCTGGCGGAAGCGGACGAGCATCTGCGGGGTGGTCTGGCCGCTGATGCCGCGGTTGACGTAGGGTTTGCCGGGGAAGGACTGGTCGAGATGCCAGATTTCGGTGATGGAGTCGCCCATGAAGACGACGCGGTTTTCACCGGGCGCGGGCGGGCCGAGCCTGGCGTTGGCGTCTTTGAAGTGAGCCAGCCAGCCGAAGTCGGTGAGGAGCTGCTTGTCGTGCGCGGCCCAGTAGGCGTTGGCGGGATGGCCTGAGGGCGTGGTTGCGGGGGCGCAGCCGGTGGCTTGAGGCTGTGCGGCCTGCGCGGCGAGGATTCGCTCGAAGGCGGCGGTTCCGGCGAGGCCAAGCAATACGGAGCGGCGATTCACCAGGTTGTCTCCATTTTCGTTGGATTTCATTCGGGGTTGATTTTACGAAATTGGGGTGGGGCGCGTCTGGGGATGCAAGAGCAGCGGGTTAGCCGCGCTGCGCGCGATAGCAAGTCAGCAGGTTAGCGGCTGGGCACAAGTTCAGCGCATTTTCTTTTCCACAATCGGACTGCGGGTTTGCACACGGGGGACGCGGGCGCCGGGTGCGCTAGGCTTGAAAGAGAGCTATGAGCAGCACTTGTGCGATTTGCGGCGGCGTGGGGCTGGTCCGCGTGATGTCGGAGTCGGGGCTTTGGGTTTCGCGCGCCTGCGAGTGCCAGCAGGCGGAGCGCGAGGAGCGGCGCATTTCTTCGGCGCGGATTCCGGAGCGGTACCGGCACTGCACGCTGGACAGCTTTGAGACGCATTTTCGCGGAGCGGATGCGAGCCTGGGCGCGGGATTGCTGACAGCGCGGAAGTTTGCGGAGTCGTATCCGGCGGATACGGCGGGGCGGGGGATTCTCTTTGCTGGCGCGATTGGCGTGGGCAAGACGCACCTGGCTACGGGGATTTTGCAGCGGCTGGTGCGGGAGCGCGGCGTGCGCGGGCTCTTCTGCGATTATCGCGAGCTGCTCAAGAACATTCAGAACAGCTACAACCCGCAGGTGGCGACGACGGAGATGGAGCTGCTCAGGCCGATCTTCACGGCTGAGGTGCTGGTGCTCGACGATCTTGGCGCGCAGAAGCCGAATGAGTGGTCGTGGGATATCGTCGCGCTGATCCTGAATACGCGCTACAACGAGAAGCTTTCGACGATTGTGACGACGAATTATCCCGATCTGTCGGCGGGCGGCGGGGAACTGACCGATGCGCAGCGCGCGGCGCGGGAGCCAACGCTGGGGGATCGCATTGGCGACCGGATGCGGTCGCGGCTGGCCGAGATGTGCGTGCGCGTGGAGATGCGCGGCAACGATTTCCGGCAGACGGTGAAGCGGGCGCGGTTTGGTTGAGGCTTGATTCGGAATTTTAGGAGAGGCGATGCGCAAGGCTCTTGAATTGATTGCCGTGGCTGGATTGATTCTTGTGCTGGCAGTGACGGCGTATGTGCTGTATGGGCCGCATCCGCTTACGGGGCGGATTGCCACGCACTTTGACGCGACGGGTGAGCCGAATGGATGGGGCACGCCGGCGATGCTGTGGTTTATGCCGGGCGTGGCTGTCTTTCTTTATGCGCTGATGACGGTGGTGGTGCGCTTTCCTGCGAGCTTCAATTATCCCTTTCGCGTGACGCCGCGGACGCGGCCGCCGCTCGAAGCGCTGACCTTGCAGATGGTGGCATGGCTCAAGGCTGAGCTGATGGCGACCTTTGCGGGGATTCAGTGGGGGACGATTCGCTCGGCGCAGGAAGGGAAGCTGGGATTGTCGGTTTACTTTTTGCCTGCGGTGATCGGGATTGTGTTTGGGACGATCTTTGCGCACTTTGTGGCGATGCGCAGGGCTGCGCGCGCGTAGCAGCGGGCGGATTGCGATCCCATGTCTCCAAAACCGGGAGACATGGGGCACCCGGCTTACTATTCCACGTCCCCAAATGCGAGGGACGTGGGGCACCCGGTTGAGGTTGAAAAACTCCAGCTATTCGATGGCTATGCGCGCTCGAAGAACTGTTCGATCTCTTCGAGCGTCTTGCCCTTTGTCTCAGGCAGGAAGAATAGAACGGTGAGGAAGTAAATCACAGTGAAGCCGGCGAAGAGATAGAACATCGTGGAGTAGCCGTATTTGCCGACGACCGGCAGGAAGATGGCGGCGAGCGTGGTTGAGACGGTCTGGTTGAGGACGAGCGCGATGCTCATGCCGTTGGAGCGGATGCGCGTGGGCATCAGTTCGCTGAGCGCCAGCCAGACGCAGACGCCGGGGCCCATGGCGTAGAACGCGACGAAGGCGTAGATGCAGAGCGCTACGAGCCAGCCGTTGAGCGTGCTGGGGACGGGCGTGACGTAGGCGTGCTCGATTTTGAGCGGCGAAGTCTGCGCCGCATCCAGATTGGCAAAGGGATTCTGGAAGAATGCCTCAACCTTGGATGAAGGAATCGAGTCGGCGCGGTTGATGACGGTCGGCTCCGCATCGCCGAGCAGCGAGGGCTTGGTGCTTGAGGTGAAGTCGCCGTAGGAGTAGATGATGGAGAGCGACTGCGGAACATCGGCTCCGTTGGGTGAGTTGAGCTGCTTGAGCGTAGATGCGTCGAAGCGCACGCTGAGCGCGTCGTTGTTGGTGATGAGCGATTGCACGGCGTCGCGGGCATCGTAGCGTTTGTGCTCCGTGCGCAGGAAGAGCGTGCCTACGGCCAGCATGGAAACGATGATGCCGGCGGTTCCGGTGAGGAAGAGAAACTTGCGTCCCTTTCGATCGACGAGCGTGAGGCCGATGATCGTCATAAAGAAGTTGACCGCGGTGAAGATGACGTAGCCCCAGTGGGCGAGCACGTCGCTCAGGCCGCTCTGGATGAGGATGTCCACGTTGTAGCCGATGATGGAGTTGATGCCGGTGGCCGTGTTGCAGGCGAGGATGACGCAGGCCAGCGCGAAGGGAATCACGTAGCGGCGGCTGAAGAGGGAATCGCGGATGGCCTGGCCGGTGGTTTTCTTTGCGGCTGCTGCGGCGATCTGCTCCATCTCGTGGAGCTCAAGCGCGGCTTGTTCCGGCGTACGCGAGCGCAGAAGAGCGGTGCGTGTGGCCTCAATGCGGTTGCGGCGGAAGAGCCAGCGTGGCGATTCGGCGAGGAAGAAGGCGCTGAAGACGAAGAGGATGCCGGGAGGAAGTGAGATCCAGAAGATGCTGCGCCAGGCGAGGTCTTTGGCGTGGAAGAGCGCGTCGGCGGATGCGGTGCGCGCGA
>JASHPD010000113.1 GCA_030038315.1 Acidobacteriaceae bacterium | reverse complement strand
AAGATTCCCACCTGCGAAAACTCCATCGGCACCATGACCTACACGGTCGGCACCTCTTCGGTCGCCACCATCAACTCGGAGACCAACCAGATTACCGCGCAGTTGCCGGGCACCTCGGTCATCACGGCCTCCATCGCCGGCTCGGGGTCCTCCGCCGGTTATTTCTCCACCTGCCCGCCGGCTAAGATCACCGTGGCGCTTGCCAACGGCGCAACCAGCGGAACCGTGACCCAGGGTGTGACGCAAAGCCTCGTCACTAACGTGGTGGATACGAACGGCAACACCATCACCGGCCTCACGCTCAACTACCAGTCCACCAATCCGTTAAACCTGACGGCTTCGAGCACCGGCGCCATCGATGCCGCTTTTCCCGGCTCAGCCTCGGTCTATGCTGTCTGCGAGCCCGGCACCTGCAATCCCTCGCCCATCAACCAGGTCGGCGTGCAGGGCACCGGCCTGTCCATCGCCAGCAATCCGGTAGACGTCGCGATTCCCGGAACCGCCAGCGCCTATATGTGGTTCGGCGCTCCGGGACAGTCGCAATACTTCGTTCCCTATGAGCTGATCACCGGCACGCCCGGCTCCACGGTGCGCCTGCCTTACGTGCCCAACTCCATGATGATGGACGGCACCGGAACCGATCTTTACTTCGGCTCGCAGACGGAGCTGATGATCTATGCCACGGCCACCAACTCGCTCGCCGGGCAATACACATCCATTCCGGGCGTGGTGCTCGCCGTCTCGCCCGCCAATTCGGAAGTGCTGGTCAACGACCAGGTGCGCCATGTCTTTTACCTTGCCACTTCCACTGGCACGATACAGGCCACCTTTGGCGGCATGGGCGTCTCCGCGCAGTGGACGCCCGACTCCCAGACGCTCTACATCGTGGACAGCTCGGCGGCCAACGTCAACGGCGTCACCGGCCACACCGACACGCTCTACGTCTACAACGCCAACACCGGCTTTACGAGCTACCCGCTTTCGTCCAGCAGCCCGGCGCCCAATGCGCAGTCGCTGGCCATCGCCATCCCAAGCGTAGGCGCATACATCGCCGGCGCTTCCACGGTGGCGCACACCTGGTGCCCCACCGGCACGCCCACCAATTACAGCAGCATGGTCTTCTATCCGCAGGGCGATGAGGTCAACGCGGATACCGACGTGCTCGCGGCCACCACCGACGGCCAGCACATTCTCGGCGCCTCGCTTGGCAGCGGCGGCATTTCCTTCAGCGATATCGGCGTCATCCTTCCCGATGCCGCGCAGGACAATGGCAATTCCGTGGTCTGCCCCGCCGAGGTGGGTGGAGTGCTCCAGCCGCTGCTCCTTTCGCACACGCTGAACCAGACGACGGTAACCGCCAACGCAACCTCGCTCAACCAGATCGTCACCTCGCCTGCCGCGGTCAGCAGCGGCACTTCCGCGGCTCCGTACAGCCTCAGCTTCCTCACCTACAACGGCGCCACGGCTGGCGCCACGCTGCCCTACTACCAGCAGACTGTCGGCAACACCCAGTCGCTCGGCACCGTGGGCTACGTCACGCTGAGCGGTGCGTCTTCCATTACCGCGCCCATCGCCGGAGCCTTCAGCCCGGACAATACCTTGTTCTTCGTCTCCACTGCGGGCGACAACAAGGTGCACTACATCAGCACCACCACCTTGCAGGACACGCAGCAGGTCACGCCCAATCTGCCCGCCTGCACGCCGGTCTCAGCCGGAGGTTCGGACCCCGGTTGCCTTTACAACGGAACCCCCACCAGCACCACGGTGGTTCCCGCCACGGTAATCGTCACTAAGCCGCGCGCCACCACGTAACCGGCGGCGGCCAATCCAACAGCGGGCGAGCGCACTCCGCGCCCGCCCGTCTTGCTGTTAGCGAACTCAATCCGGTAACGAACCACGAGCGGGGTTACGCCCCCCGCAACATTCATCGCGCCAAAGGTGCAACCGCCCGGACGGCCAGTCCCGCCACGATAGAATCAAGGAATGATTAAGGGAATTTCCTTCCTCCAGCTCACCGCCGATGCTGCGGCCTACGAGAGGCTGGGAAGGTTTTTTTCCGCGCTGGGCTTTGAAACCGGCCGCGCGTGGAAGGAAGAAACAAGCCCCAGTCCGGGCCAGGGCACCGCATATCTCGCGCCGCTCGGCGGAATCGAGATCATCGACGGCGCCATGCCGCCTTTCGCCGGTTTCGCCGTCGAAGTCACCTCGCTCGACGCCGCGCATCAGGCCGCATCCGCGTGGCTCAAAAGCGAAGCGCTCGACGTGGAAACGCTCCTCACGCCCATCGCCGAAGCCGAATGGAAGGCGCGCTACTTCACCGTCGAGCCCGCGCCCGGCCACAGGTTTTCTTTCTGGGCATGGCAGAACCCGATCAAGGGCAGGCCCATCGTCCTCGAAGGCGATCTCTCCGCCGAAGGCATGAAATTCGCCATCGTCGTCGCCCGCTGGAACGCGGTCATCACCGACCGCCTGCTTGACGGCGCGCTCGGCGCGCTCCTGCGCAGCGGCGCAAAGCGCAAAGACATCTCCATCGTCCGTGTCCCCGGCGCATGGGAAATCCCTGCCGCCGCCCGCACCATCGCCAATCTCGGCCTGGAAGACGCCATCATCACCCTCGGCTGCCTGCTGCGCGGCGAAACCGCGCACTACGAAGCCATCTACAACGAAGTCTCGCGCGGCATCGGCCAGTCACAGCAGGAGACCGGCATTCCGCACGCACTCGGCGTGCTCACCTGCGAGACGCTGGGGCAGGCGCTCAATCGCGCCGGCATCAAGGCCGGGAACAAAGGATTCGAGGCCGCCGCGGCCGCCATCGAAATGGTCAGCCTGCGCCGCAAGCTGGCGGCTGGCGCACAGCAAGCCAGTGGCGCGCAACGAGCGAGTGAAAGCGAAGTACGATGACGACCAGAACACGTCGCAAGTCCCGCGAGCTGGCCATGCAGATGCTCTTTCAGGCCGATATGGCGCACCAGGCCGAAGACGAGGTCCGCGCCACCTTCTGGCGCTCCACGGACCCGGTCGATGCCGAAGTCCGCGGCTTTGCCGAAGACCTCTTTCGCGTAGCCATGACGCGCCGGGAAGAGATCGACGCGCTCATCCTGAAATACTCGAAGAACTGGCGCATCGAGCGCATGGCCGCCGTCGATCGCAACCTGCTCCGCATGGCCGTCGGCGAGATGCTCGGCTTCAAAACCACGCCGTTTCCCGTCGTCATCAACGAGGCGCTTGAAATCGGCCGCCGCTACTCCGCGCCTGAGTCCATCAACTTCCTCAACGGCCTGCTCGACGCCGTGGCCCGCGGCCTCATCGCAAAATAGCGCGAAAGACAACTTTCCCACCGATACGCGCGTCTGAACGGAAGACAGCCCGGCCGCCGCCGGCCTTTCGCGCAAATGCGCGCCAAGTGCGGTACCATAAATGCTCCAGTAAGGATGGCGGCGGCGATTGCCGAAAGCTGAAAGGAGAGTCTTCATTATGGCGGACGAGAGCAAAATCAACGGCCTTGCATGGTTTATAGCGGGAATCGGAGTCGGCGCGCTGGTGGGCATCCTCTACGCGCCCAAGAGCGGCCGCGAAACCCGCGAGGATCTTGCCGGCACCGCGCGCGACAGCGCCGAATACCTGCGCGCCCGCGGCAAGCAGGCTGCCGAGTACGCCGGCGACATTGTCGAAAAAGGCAAGGGATACGCCAGCGACTACGTAGACCGTGGCCGCGAGTATGTCGATCGCGGGCGCGCGCAGTGGGGCGACTTCGTCGAGCGTGGCAAGAACCTCGTCAACGAGCACTCGGCCCGCGTAGCCGCGGCCGTCGATGCCGGACGCCAGGCCTACCGCTCGGCCGTCACCACGGCGGCCGAAGAGCCCCAGCCCGCGCCCACGCCGGAGGGTTAGTGGCCTGTTCCCTAAAGTCCGCATCCGATTCCCGCTGTCATCCTGGGCGAAGCGAAGGGTCTGCGGCTGCTTTTTGCCGATTCCGGCACGAACTTTCGGGACAGGAACAGGCGCGAAAGAGGATCTTGATGAAGACCGGCCAGTTGGCGTGCGCCCGCCGGCCGGTGTAATTTTCCGGAACGTGAGAACTCCATGCAAATCGACACGCAAACCTTAATGATCGTCCTCGTCGGCGTTGCGGCCTTCGCCGTGTTGCTCCAGGCTGTTGTGCTCATCGCCATCCTGGTGGCCATCGTCAAAGCCGCAAAGATGGCCGGCGCCAAGGCCGACGAGCTGCGCACCGCCGTGATTCCCGTCATGGAGCGCTCGCACGCGCTTCTCGAAACCTCGCACAATCTCCTCGCTGCCGTGAATCCCCGCATCGAGTCCGCCGCAGCCGATCTCTCCAGCATCACGCACGCCGCGCGCGAGCAGGTCAGCCGGCTTGAAGCCACGGCTGACGAGATTCAGGCGCGCGTCCGCCATCACGCCGCGCACATTGACAACATGGCCACCGCCGTCCTCGACACCGTGGACTACGCCGGCCGCGCCGTCAGCGGAGCCGTCCGCCGTCCCGCGCGCCATCTCTCCGGTGTCGTGGCCGCCGCCCGCGCCTTCGCGGAGAAATTCAGCAACACGCCGCCGCGCAAAGCGCCCGCTCCCGAGTCGGCACCCGAAGACAAAAACGTAGCCGTTTGATTGCCTGCCTCCGAGCTTCGCAGCGCGGTTTGTGCTCTACAATCTCTGCTGTAAGCGGAGAATCGTTTCATGCGCATTCGGCTGCTGCTTCTTTTCGTTGCCGGGTTTGTGTCCTGCGCATTTGTTGCAGCGCAAGCCCAGGCCAACGCGTCGCTGCTCGTGCTCTCCAAGCGCGACCACACGCTCGCCATCGTCAACCCTGCCACGCTTCAGGTGGAAGCTCGCATCCCCTCCGGAGAAGATCCGCATGAAGTCGCAGCTTCCACCGACGGCCGCACCGCTTACATCTCCAACTACGGCTTCGGCGCCTATCACACCATCACCGTCGTCGATCTCGTTGCGCACAGGCAAAAAAAAGTCATCGATCTCACGCCGCTGCGCGGCCCGCACGGCCTTCAATTCGCTGAAGGCAAGCTCTGGTTCACCGCCGAGGTCAACAAGGTCATCGGCCGCTACGATCCCGCCACCGGCAAAGTCGATTGGATCATGGGCACCGGCCAGAACCGCACCCACATGCTCTATGTCTTTCCTGGCGCGCATCGCATCCTCACATCGAATGTGAATTCGGCGACGCTTTCCATTCTGGATTTCATCGAAACACCGAAGATGCCGCTCCCCGGAGTACCGATCGGAACACCACCGCCCGGCGTTTTTCACCCTCCTCTCATTCTCGCGCCTGGCGGCGACTGGATTTCCACCGTATTGCCCACCGGCGCCGGCGGCGAGGGCTTTGACGTCTCGCCCGACGGCAAAGAGGCCTGGGTCGCCAACGCCGGCGACGGCACCGTCTCCATCGTCGATCTCACGCAAAAGCGCCTCACCGCCACGCTCAACGTCAACATACAATCCGCCAACCGCCTCAAGTTCACGCCCGACGGCAAGCTCGTGCTGATCTCCATGCTCGCGCAGCCCGACGTGCTCGTGCTCGACACCGCAACGCACGAAGTGGTCAAGCGCATCCCCATCGGCCACGGCGCAGCCGGCATCCTCATGCAGCCCGACGGCGCACGCGCCTACGTCTCCTGCTCGCCGGACAACTACGTCGCCGTCATCGACCTCAAAACGCTGCAAGTGGTGGGAAGAATCGACGCCGGCGGCAATCCCGACGGCCTCGCATGGGCGGTCATTCCCTTGGAGCCTGTCATCTGATCGAGCAATCTAAGATGGGTGCCCCATGTCCGTCTTTTCGGACATGGGATATCTATAGGCTCTTATAGTTTTTATCTTGGGGCTTAGGAAGCAAAGGTCGTCAGAGCGGTTCCTTTCGGAGCAAGGATAGCAGGACTTTGTAGAGGTCCTGGTGCCTGTGATTGAAGCGAAATTCTGTTTCCTTCAAATGGAGCGGGAAGGTGTTCCGGTTGACGCCATGAAATTTGCTCAGCCGATGCTTGGCGTATCCCCAAAAGCTCTCGATGCCATTGA
>JASHPD010000112.1 GCA_030038315.1 Acidobacteriaceae bacterium | reverse complement strand
CCGCTATCGCCTCCGCCGGTCGGACGCCGGTCCACCGGCGGTTTGCCGCCAATTCCCGGTAGCTTCCGCTCAATTTCCGCCGGTATGCGTGTGATGGTGACAGGCATGGCGAGGCCTCTCTACACTTGCTTTGACGCAAAAAGTTTCGCACGGTGGGAGGCTTTTGAAAAGAGCGTCTCAATTTGAGCTGTCCGCGCCAAAGGCTTTGCAGAAGGTTTTTGCCACCTGCACGCCGATCTCCGGGCGGCATTTTTCGGGAGCGCCTTTGTGTAGAATGTGCTGATAAATCATGGGTCCAAGCAGCAGCGCGACCGCCAGATCGAGGTCGATCCCAGGCCGAATTTGCCCGCGCCGGATTCCGCGCCGCAGAATGCGCTGGATGGACCTGCGCGGCGGGTCCAGTGTGCGCTCGCGCCACACTTTGCCAAATTCCGGATGGGCATTCGAGTAAGCGATCATGGCCGGCAGAACCCGGCCGCGCGCGGCTTCAAACTTCGCCGGAGGCCGCCGCGAAAGCACAATCGCCAGGTCGCGCTCCACATCGCCCGAATCCGGCTCTTCCCGCTCCCGGTCAAGGCCGTTGACGCGGAGCATCGTCTCCATCAGCAGCGCTTCTTTGTCCGGCCAGTGGTTGTAAAGAGTGGCCTTGCTCACACCGGCCTTGCGCGCAATCGCGTCCATGCTTGCGCCCTCAATGCCGCGCTCGGCAAAGAGCGCCAGGGCGGCATCCAGAACTTTTTCATGAGCTTCGCTGCTGCGCGTCCGGGCCATGGCTAAATTTCGATCCTAAATTTCGATCTTTGAGAAGCGGTGCGCGCCAAAAATCAAAAGAATCGCTCCAACCGTAACCAGCACAAGGAAGTCCACGCCCGGGTCAAATGCCGCATGAGCCGTGCCCAGCAGCACATTCCGCATTCCGTCAATGCCGTAGGAAAGCGGATCGAACCGCGTGATCCACGTCAGTACAACTCCCTGCCCGGTCAGCGGAAAGATCGCCCCGGAAAGAAAGTAAATCGGCATCACCAGAAAATTCATGATGAGCTGGAACCCCTGCATGTCCTGGAGCCCGGAGCCGATCGCCACGCCCAGCGCCGCAAACAGCACTGCAATCAGGATCATGAATCCGACGGCAAGCGGCAGCACAAGCCAGTTCGTCGGCCGGAAGCCGAAGATGAGCGCGAGCACCAGCACCAGCAGCCCCTGAATGACCGCAACCGTGGCGCCTCCCAGCGTGCGCCCGATCATGATCTGAATGCGCGGCACCGGCGCCACCAGCGTCTCTTTCAAAAAGCCGAACTGCCGGTCCCACAGCAGGCCAAGGCCGGAAAAGATCGAAGAGAAGAGCACCGACATGCCAATCACGCCGGGTGCAAGAAATTGCAGATAGCTGCCCGCTCCGGCGCGCTTGAAGATCGGCCCCAGGCCGAAGCCCAGCGCCAGCAGATACAGGATCGGCTGGCCCAGCGAGGCCACAATCTGCGCCCGCGAGCGCGTGTAACGAAGCAGCTCTCTCCACCACAAAACCAAAATTGCGTTCATCGGCGTCCTCCCCGCCACATGCTGGCAAACTGGCGCATCTGGTCCACCGAATTGGCGCTTTCATCGCGGATCGTCGAGCCGGTCAGCTTCAGGAATGCGTCTTCCAGGCTTTCCGTTCCCGTCGAAGCCTTGATCTCCTGCGGCGTGCCCTGTGCCACCAGCTTGCCGTGGTCAATCACGCCGATGCGATGCGCCACGCGGTCGGCTTCATCCATGTAATGCGTCGTCAGAAAAACCGTCACGCGCTCGATCTCGTTGACCTTCTTCACGTGCGTCCAGAGCTGGTTGCGGCTCTGCGGATCGAGCCCCAGCGTCGGCTCATCGAGAAAGAGAATCCGCGGCGTATGCAGAAATCCCCGCGCAATCTCCAGCCGCCGCTTCATGCCGCCGGAGAACTTTTTCACCTGCTCATCGCGCCGCTCCCAGAGCTCAAAGAGCCTGAGCAGCTCTTCCGTCCGTTCGCGGCGAACCTTGTGCGGCACATGGTAAAGAACGCCATGAACCTCCATGTTCTCGCGCGCCGTCAGGTCCTGGTCCAGGCTGGGGTCCTGAAAGACAATGCCGAATCGCCGCCGCGCCTCGTTCTGGTGCGTCAGCGGGTTCAGGTCATCCAGCTCGATGCTGCCGCTTGTCGGCCGCAGCAGCGTCGTCAGCATCTTGATCGTTGTGGTCTTGCCGGCCCCGTTCGGCCCAAGGAAAGCAAAAATCTCACCCTTAGCGACATCGAAGGAGATGTCGTTGACCGCCGTGAAGGAGCCAAAGGTCTTTACGAGGTTCTGAACGCGAATCACGCAGGAGCCTCCCGTATGAATCCAATACTAAACTGAACGGTTTAGTTTCATCAAATGAGGAAAGCAGCAGCCCAGCTCTGGGAACGAGCTCCCGGTTTAAGTCGTGGGCCAGTTGCAAGGGGACGGGCTTTAGTCTGTTCTTGCAATGGAGTTGTTTTTGCCGCAAGGAGGAAATCCCATGGTTCAAAAATTCTCCCCGCAATTTTGCAGATTATTTCCCGCAATCTGTCATACTGAATTCAGAGAAGAAAAAATTAACGGCCCGGCCCTTTAAAGGGCCGGGCCGTTTTGCATCCCGGAGGCCTAAACTCCTTACCAGTCAGAATCCGTGAGCCTGTGATTCTGTGGAGCACAGCGCGAAATCGCTAAGTAATTGATTCTAAATAAAAGGAAAACATAAGGCGAATATATTTTCTCACGCCATTTTTTGCAATTAACCGTAACGCAATCAACCCGTTACAGCCGTCAACCTCAAATTTTTTTTAGGAGAGGGTAATGGATCGCGTCACCCGCCGCCTACGACTTTCGTAACGTCCACCGTTTGCACCGCTCTCGGTGCATTTTTGCAAGACGGAATCAGCCCTCTCAAATACGATTCATCCAATGCCGCCTGGTTGAGAGGAATTCGAGACAATATCCGCAAAGAGCCGATGAACGCGCCGGTCCGTGGACAGCTCAGGATGAAAGGTGGCAGCCATAATGCGTCCCTGGCGGACGAGAACAGGGAAGCCGTCGCGCCGCGCCAGAACTTCCACCTCCGGCCCGGTCTCCAGAATCCGCGGGGCGCGGATAAAGACCATCTCCAGCGGCTCAGCGCCCAGCTCAGAGGGCCCAACAAGAATGGAGGAATCAATCTGCCGCCCATAAGCATTGCGCTCCACAACCGCATCCAGCAGCCCAAGGCTCACCTGCGCCGGATGCCGCACCTCGCGCGCCAGCAGAATGATTCCCGCGCAGGTTCCAAAGACCGGCCGCTCCGTTGCAAAGTCTTTGAGCGCATCCAGAAAACCGCTGCGCTCCAGAAACTTCAGCATCGTTGTCGATTCACCGCCAGGAAGAATAAGACCATCGATACCGTCGATTTCTTCCGGCTTGCGAATCTCAAGAGCCTTCGCGCCGGATTCCTCCAGCGCCAAGGCGTGAGCGGAAAAATCGCCCTGAATGGCAAGAACACCAATGCGAGACTGATTCGCTCCCTGAGTCAATTCGTCCTCTTTCCAAGATCAACAGAACAGAAAAAAACGGAGACGCAGAGCGCCTCCGGCATACCAGTATCGGAACCATAACGCCGACCAACGGGAGGCCCACACAGTCAGTTCACGCACGAATGGCGCCGAAGGCGCGGTTGCCTTGGACGGCCAGTCCTCACCAACCGCGGGTCTGGAGGAGTTCCTTTTCCTCGATGGCAGCGGCTGCAAGTCCCTTCATTGTGCCCGTAACCTGCTCGCTCGCCTCGGCAACAATCTTCGGATCGTTGTAGTGCGTCGTGGCAATGACGATCGCCTTGGCCCGGGAAACAGCCTCCGCGCGCTCCTTCGGATCGTTCTCGACATCAAGCGGCGTGGCGCGCTCCTTCATAAAGATGCCCGAGCCGACAAAGATCGCCTCGGCCCCAAGCTGCATCATCAGCGCCGCGTCGGCCGGCGTGGCAATGCCGCCGGCCGAGAAGTTCGGCACGGGCAGCTTGCCAGTCTGCGCGACGATGCGGACCAGCTCGTAGGGTGCCTGATGCTCCTTGGCCGCGTGGTAAAGCTCCTGCTCGCTGAGCACGGTGAGCGCCTTCATCTCTTTCACGATCTGGCGCATATGCTGCACGGCGTGGACCACGTCGCCGGTGCCGGCCTCGCCCTTGGTGCGGATCATCGCTGCGCCCTCGGCGATGCGGCGCAGGGCCTCGCCCAGGTTGCGCGCGCCGCAGACAAACGGGGTCTTGAAGGCGTGCTTGTCGATATGGTGCGTCTCGTCGGCCGGCGTCAGCACTTCGCTTTCGTCGATAAAGTCCACGCCCAGTTCCTGCAAAACCTGCGCCTCGGCAAAGTGCCCGATGCGGGCCTTGGCCATCACCGGAATCGAGACCGCCTGGATGATCTCTTTAATGAGCTTCGGGCTGGCCATGCGCGCCACGCCGCCCTCGGCGCGAATCATCGCCGGAACGCGCTCGAGCGCCATCACCGAAACCGCTCCGGCCTCTTCGGCAATCCGCGCCTGCTCGACGTTCATCACATCCATGATGACGCCGCCCTTGAGCATCTCGGCGAGGCCGATTTTCAGGCGCAGGCTCGTAGAGGTAAATGCTTTGTTCCCATTCTTTTCGGACATATCCTTCAACCTCGCGCGGGGCCGCTCCACAGCGGAAGCGCGGCAGCGGCAGTGCACTCTTCAGTGTAACAGCGATTCAGGTGCCAGCCGTGGCCAATGCAATTCTTAGGCCTTTCTAATCTTTCTGTCTCGAATCTGGCCACGTTTCTGCATGTTTTCCGGCGTGGCTACCCAAACCAATCCGGCAAATCCTGCGAAAGCTCCAATCCCTGCTGTTGCATCCGAGCCTCCCGCGGAGGCTGCAAGGAGAACGGCTCCGGCCGCGGCTTCGCCGGGAGGGGCTGTAAGCGCGGCGATCGGCAATGACCCGAATGGGGTGTCGGAAGAGACGAGCGGGCCTGCGGCGAAGCCTGAAACCGGGGTAGTGGAAGCCTGTGAAGAGAACGCCCTGGTCTCATCTTCGGAGGCGCTGAAAGCTCTCGAAGGCGAAAGCCTGATCGAGCGGCAAAGCGCGGAGGCGCGGCTTCCGGTGCAGCTCGATGTCGGCATCCCGATCCGCGACTTTCGCGTGAAAAATCTCCTCGTGCTTGTGCCGGGAGCGTTGATCGAGTCGCAGTGGGAGCCGGGCGAAGACGTGCCGGTGGCCAGCGGAGAGGTGCAACTGGCCTGGAGCGAGTTTGAAGTGGTGGATGCGCAGTTGGCGGTACGGCTGACGCGCTTGATTTGAAGACAATTTCCTGACCCCGTAAGACAACGCGCGCCAGCCCGGATTTTCGGGAACAGAGCGGGTGAGAAACGGAGCAGAGTGTGAGCTGGAACCATGTGAGGAAAGCAGAGAAGAACGCCGCCGCCTCCGGTCAGACTGAGACGTGGAGCCTGGCCGTGTGGCTGCTTGGCAAGCTGCGCCGCACGCGCGCAAGAGAGCCTCGGCTGGCCTTGATCGAGCGGATCAGCCTTGCGCCGAAACACTCGCTGGCGCTGGTGGAGGCCGAGGGCCGAAGGTTCCTGGTGGCCAGCTCGGCCGACGGCGCCGCGGCCTTTTATCCGATCGAAGATGCGCGGCCGAATGCAGCCGGGCGAAAGCGCGCCGCGAAAGCGAGGGTGGCATGGTAGCCCTGCTCGCCGCGCAGGCCGCGCCTCTGCTGCCGGATCTCAGCGCCAAGCTGCATCCCGCGGATTCGGCGCCGTGGACGATTCTCTTTGTTCTCACGCTGATTACGCTCCTGCCCGCCATCCTCATGGCGATGACGCCTCTGGTGCGCCTGCTGGTGGTCTTCCATTTTCTGCGCCAGGCGCTCGGCACGCAGACCGCGCCTTCGAACACCACGCTTCTCGGCCTCGGCCTGATGATGACCTGGTTTCTGATGACGCCGGTTCTCATGCAAGTGGACCAGCAGGCCGTCGAACCCTACCGGCTCGGCCAGATTACGGGCATGGAAGCCATCGATCGCGGCGCGCAGCCCGTCAAGCATTTCATGCTGCATTACGCCCGTGAGAAGGACCTGGCGTTGTTTACCGCTGCCGGGCAGATTCCGCGCCCGAACAAGCCGGACGACCTGCCGATGCGCGTCGTCATCCCGGCCTACATTCTTTCGGAATTGAAGGCAGGCTTTGCCATCGGCGCGGTGCTCTTTCTGCCATTTCTTTTGATCGACATGGTGACGGCTGCAATCACAACCTCGATCGGCATGTTTCAGTTGCCGCCTGTAGTGGTCTCCACGCCGCTCAAGATTCTGCTCTTTGTCATGGTGGACGGATGGAATCTGCTGGCCGGCTCGCTGCTGAAGAGTTTTTGAGAACGAGAAGTGTGACGGAGTTTTTTCGATGACGCCCGACATGGTCTCCGAACTGATGCGCCACCTGCTTCGCGAGGCGATGATTCTCGCCGCGCCGGTGTTGATCGCCGCGGCGGCGCTGAGCTTTCTGCTGAGCCTGGTGCAGACGCTCACCAGCCTGCAGGACCAGTCGCTGACCACGGTGCCGCGCCTGCTCACCGTCACGCTGATTCTTCTTGTCGGAATGCCGTGGTTTGTCGAGCGGCTGGTGACGTACACGCAGACTTTGCTCACGGATCTGCACCGTTATCTCGGATAGGGCCGGATTGAACCGGATGGGGATGGGAGGCGAATGAGCGACTGGAGCCATTTTCTGAGCGCGTTGACGCTGGCCTTCGTGCGGGTGGGCGGGATGGTCGCTTTCGCGCCGTTCTTCTCCTCAAGCGCGGTGCCAGCGCGCGTCAAGATCGTCTTCGTGCTCGCGGTCTCCTATCTTCTGGCGCCGCTTGTGGCCGCTCTGCCTCATGCGCATGTCGAGATCAGCTACGGCGCGCTGATCGGCGAGCTTGGGGTGGGACTGCTTTACGGACTCGTGCTCAACCTGCTGATCGAGATGCTGCTTTTTGCCGGCCAGATCATGGGCGTGCAGTTGAGCTTCTCGCTGGTCAACCTGATGGACCCGACCTCGCCGATCCAGACGCCTCTGCTCAGTGACCTCTTTCAGACGATGGGCGTTGTGATGCTGCTGGCGGCGGGTTTTGACCGCATCCTTCTGGCTTCCATGGCGCGCAGCTTCCGCGCCGTGCCGCTGGGCAGCTTCTCGCTTTCGCAGGCGAGCGCGCTCGGTGTCGTCCAGGCCGCGGGCGGAGTCTTTCTTGCCGCCATGGAGCTGGCCACGCCGGTGATGGCCGCAACGCTGCTGGTCGAGATCACGGTCGCGCTCCTCGGCAAGCTCAGCCCGCAGTTGCCGGTCATGTCGCTCACCGTGCCGATCAAGACGCTGACGGGCTTTGTCGTCCTTATCGGCGCTCTGGCCGTCTGGCCGCGCTTTCTCGAAGCGCGCTTTGACGGCTTGCTCGATCTGGCGCAGCGCCTGATCGCAGCCTCTGCGCCGGCGCACGGGATGGGAGGATAAGATGCCCGGCGACCGCACAGAACAGGCAACGCAGCGCCGGCGCGAGAAGGCGCGCGAGCAGGGCGACATCCTGCACAGCCGCGAGCTGACCTCCGCCGCCGGCACGCTGGCCGGAGCCATGATGCTCGGCGCCTTCGGCATGAAGTCGCTGGAGGCATGGCGCAGCGCCTTTGCATCCTTTCTCGATCTTGGCCGCGAAGCGCGCTGGGAGCCGTCCACCATCGAGCCGACGATCCTTGCCATGCGCCATCTGACGATCGAGGTGCTTTCGCCGGCGGGGATGATTATGGCCGCGGTCGCTGTCGCCGCGCTGGCGATTGCCCTCCTGCAGACGGGCGGCGTACAGGTGCATCCCAGCGCGCTCAGCTTTAAGCCGGAGCGGCTGAATCCGGTCTCAAACATTCAGAATCTCTTTTCGCTGCGCTCGCTCGGGCGGCTTGGCAAATCGCTTCTACCCGCCGCGCTGCTCGGAGTCTTCGCCGTGCAGCGCATTGCGCACGAGGCGCAGATTCCGCCCTTTTCGACCGCGCGCGTGGAGGCGCTGGGCTCGGATGTCTTCGGGCTTCTCATCGCCGCCGCGTGGCTGCTCTTCGGGTGGGCGGCGGTGGATTACCTGATCGAATGGCAGAGCCGCGAGCAGCGGCTCCGGATGAGCAAGCAGGATCTTCGCGACGAGTATAAGGAGACCGAAGGCTCCCCGCAGGTGCGCAGCCGCATCCGCAGCCTGCAGCGGCAGATGCGCCGCAAGCGGGTAAAAGAAGATGTCGCGCGCGCCGCTGTCGTGGTCACCAATCCCACGCACTACGCCGTGGCCCTTGGCTTTGATTTCAGCACGATGGATGCGCCGAAGGTTCTGGCCAAGGGCCGCAACCTGCTTGCCGAAGAGATCAAGGCCGAAGCGCGCTGGGCCGGCGTTCCGGTGGTCGAGAACCCGCCGCTGGCGCGCAGCCTCTATCGTTCCGTCGAGATCGGCCATGCAATTCCTGTCGATCTCTACGCGGCGGTGGCCTCGATTCTCGCCTGGCTCTACCGCCAGCGCGTCGAGGCCGAGCTTGCGGAGCGCAAGCAGCGCGAGGCCCGCGCCCGCGCGCAGCAGGCCGCGAGCCGGGCCGCGCAGAAGCCGCGCACCGCTGCTCCATCCAAACCTGCCCAGCCCAAACCCTTTCAACGAGGTGCCCAATGAGCGCAACCGCCCTTGCGCGGCCGCACGCTGCTGCGGCTCCGGCCGCATCCGGCCTTGCCGCGCTGCTGAGCCGCTTTAAGGACTACATGCTTCCTCTGGCGGCCATCAGCGTGATCTTCGTCATGCTGGTGCCGCTACCCGCCGTGGGGCTCGACGTTCTGCTGGCGCTCTCGATGGCCGCCTCGATGATCGTTTTCCTTTCGGCGGTGCAGATCCGCCGCGCCGTCGAGATGAGCGTCTTTCCCACGCTGCTGCTGCTGCTCACGCTCTTCCGGCTCTCGCTCAACATCGCCTCGAGCCGGAGAATCCTGTTGCATGGCTCGGAGGGAACCGGCGCGGCGGGCAATGTCATCCAGGCCTTCGGCCAGTTCGTCGTCGGCGGCAATTATGTGGTTGGCTTCGTGCTCTTTCTCGCGCTCATTGCGATCCAGTTTCTCGTCGTCTCGCATGGCGCGGTGCGCACCGCCGAGGTTACGGCGCGCTTTACGCTCGATGCGCTGCCCGGCAAGCAGATGGCCATCGACGCCGACATGAACGCCGGCCTGATCGACGAGGCCGAGGCGCGCCGCCGCCGCCAGGCCATCGCGCGCGAGGCCGAGTTCTACGGGGCGATGGACGGCGCGGCGCGCTTCAACCAGCGCGACTCGCTGGCCACGATTCTCATTACCGCCATCAACATCATCGCCGGCCTGTTGATTGGAACGCTTCAGCAGGGCGTATCGCTGGGCGAGGCCGTCAAGACCTACACCATCCTCACCGTCGGCGACGGCCTGGTGACGATGATTCCCTCGCTGCTGGTCTCGGTTGCCGGCGGCATCGTGCTCACCCGCGCCAACTCTTCCGGAATGCTCGGCGGCGAGATTCGTGAGCAGCTCCTGGCGCGGCCCGCGACGCTCTATCTCGCCAGCGGCGTCACGGCGGCCCTGTGCCTGATTCCCGGCCTGCCCAAAATCGTTTTTCTTTTTATCGCGGCGGTGTTGTTTGTTGCGGCAAGGGCGGTGGCGAAGCGCGCCGCGGCGGTTCCTGTTGCCGAGTCCGGCGCGGAGATCAAAAAGAAAGGCGCGCAGGCGCAGGGCTCCGATCTCGCCGCGCTGCTCAAGCTCGAAGACCTGACTCTCGAGATCGGCTTCCAGTTGATTCCCCTGGTGGACGAGAAGCAGGGCGGCCAACTGCTCAACCGCGTGCGCACGCTGCGCCGCCATCTCTCCGCCGAGCTGGGCTTCCTGATTCCGCCGGTGCATATTACGGATAACCTGCGCCTGAAACCGCGTGAGTACGTCGTCTCGCTGCGCGGCCTTGAGATCGGCCGCTGGCAGGCCGAGGGCCCGCAGTTGCTGGCCGTCTCCGGCGACCCCAATCGCCGGCCGCTGCCCGGCCGCGAGGCCAGGGAGCCGGCCTTCGGTGTTCCCGCCATCTGGATTCAGCCGCAGCTTGAGGAGCAGGCCATTGCCGCGGGCTACTCGGTGGTCAACGCGGTGACGGTGATTACAACGCATCTTGGCGAGCTGATCCGCCAGCACGCCTGGGAGCTTCTGGGCCGCGCCGAGATCAAGCGCCTGATGGACTCGCTCAACGACTCGCACCCGCGCCTGATGGAAGAGCTGGTGCCCAAGCTGCTCACGCTTGGCGAAGTGGGCCGCGTTCTCGAGCAGCTTCTGCGCGAGCGCGTTTCGATCCGCGACCTGGGCGGCATTCTCGAGGCGCTGATCGAGACCGCGCCGGTCAATAAATCGACGGAGGCGCTCGTCGAAGCCGCGCGGCAGAAGATGGGCCGCAGATTGGTCCAGCCGCTGCTCGACGACGACGGCCAGCTTCCGGTGCTGCTGCTCGACGGCGCGCTGGAGGACGAGATTCTGGCCACTGTTTCGCCGGAGACCGGAGCGAGAATGCTGGCCTCTGGAGCGTCTGGCACGCCCATCGTGCGCCGCCTGGCCGATTCTGTGAAATCCCTCATTGCGCACAGCTCGCCGTCGGCACCGCCCGTGCTCCTTTGCCCGAGTCCGGCCCGGTATTACGTCCGGCGATGGCTGGAGCCGCTTTTTCCGCGGCTTTCCGTGGTGGCCGCGGCGGAGATTCCGCCCGAGGTGCGGCTGAAGCCGATGGGTACGGTGCGCTGAGGAGGCAAGGCGGGGATTTTTGTCGGGGAAGCAACAGGCAGCAAGGTGTGAGGACTGGGGAATGGTCGAAACGACGGGAACGGCGAAGAGCCAGCGGGATACGAAGAAGGAGATGCAGCCGACCGGTTATCCGGCGGTGCTGGGCGGCGGCGGAATGACGCCGGAGCAGGAAAGGGTATTGCTCGATCATCTGCCCGTGGTTCGCTTCCTGGCGCGGCGCATTCACGAGCGGCTGCCGCAGCATGTCGAGATCGAAGACCTGATCTCGGCCGGCGTCGTCGGGCTTATGGATGCCTTCGCCAAGTTCGATCCGGAGAAGAAGGTCCAGTTCCGCAGCTATGCGCAGTTCCGCATCCGCGGCGCGATTCTCGACAGCCTGCGCACGCTCGACTGGAGTCCGCGCGAGCTGCGCCGCAAGGGCCGCGCGGTGGAAGAGGCGATCCGGGTGCTGACGGCGCGCATGGGGCGTCCGCCGTCGGAGAGCGAGGTGGCCGCGGAGATGCGCCTTTCGCTCGATGAGTACCAGCAGCTTCTCGGCGATCTGAAGGGCCTCGAGATCGGCACGCTGCACGTGGAGCGCAACGAGGATTCGGGCGACGAGGAGCTGGCCTACGTGCCGGGCCGGCCGGAGGAAGATCCGCTCTTCCGCTGCCTGCGCGGCGAGCTCGAAGAGCGGCTGGCCGAGGCGATCACGAAACTGCCCGACCGCGAGCGGCTGGTGATGACTCTTTACTACTACGAGGAGATGACCATGCGCGAGATCGGGCTCGCTCTCGGGGTGGTCGAGTCGCGGGTCTCGCAGGTGCACGCCTCGGCGGTCGCGCGTCTGCGCGCCTCGCTCCGCGATCTGGCCTCGAAGGGTGTTTTCGAGCGCGGGCGCAGGAGCCGGGACGGAGCCAAAGCCAAAAAGACAGCAGAAGGGGAGAAGGAGGAATAACGGCCGATGGAGAAGATGCTCAAACAGGATGAGATTGACGCGCTCTTCGAGGCGGCGCGGCAACATGCCAATGCCGCATCGACCGAAGAGGCCGCGCAGCCGGAGATCAAGGCGCGCGTGGTTCCATACAGCTTTGCTACGGCGGGCCAGATATCGAATGAACAGTTGCGCGCCATCAGCATGTTGAACGATCTCTTTGCGCGCAACCTTACGCATAACCTGGCCGCGTGGCTGCGAACGAAGTTTCACGTCAACCTGGTCTCGGCCGAGCAGATTCCTTACAACGACTTCCTGCTGCGCGTGCCGGAGGTCAACTACATGGCCGCGGTGCGCCTGGAGCCGCTTGGCGTGCTCTCGGTGCTGCAGCTTGAGATGTCGCTGGTTCCGCCGATGGTCGATCTGCTCCTCGGCGGCGAGGGCAGGGAAGGGATTCTGCGCGAGCTGACCGACATCGAAGAATCCATTCTGGCCAGCGTCGTCGAGATTATCTGCCGCGAGCTGAGCATGGCATGGCAGCCCGTGGGGCTGAGCTTCAACTTCGAGCGGCGGCAGATGCAGACGCAGGCGGCGCGCATCATGCCGGTGAATGAGAAGACCCTCTGCCTGAGCTTTGAGATGCGGATGCCGCACAGCTCGGGGCTTTTGAATCTCGCCTTTCCGGCGGTGGTGGCCAACACGATCCTGCGGCGCCTGACGTCGGATTGGGGCCGCTCGCGCCGGCACGCGCCGGAGACGCGCGCGCGCATGGAATCGGCGGCGCGGAAGATTCCCTTCGGCGCCTCGCTGCAGTTGCCTTCGGTGCGCGTTCCCCTGCGCGAGATTGAGACGATGGAGCCCGGATCGGTTCTCCGCTTCGATCTTCCGGCGGGCGCGGCAGCCGAATGGCGCGTAGGGGGACAGGTTCTGGCGACGGCTGAGGCTATTCGCCAGGGAACACGGCGCGCGGCGCGCATGGAACGCCGCATGGAAAGGGAACTCGCATGACGACCTATCTCGATAGCTGGATTGGCGCCGCCTCCGCCCTGCTGACGCAGGCCCTGGCCGGCGAAGCGGAGTTTGCCGAATCGCTCCCCAAGCCCCTGGAAGCCGGTTCCTTCGGCTTTGCTGCCGCCATCACGGGCGGCGAGGAGGGCCGTTTTTCGGTCGTCCTCGATGCGCGCATTCTTGCCACGCCGCTGCTGGGCGAAGGCGTGGACCAGAAGGCCGCCTGGAGCGAGCTTTTGCGCGAGATTGCCGAATCGGCCTGCGGCGACGTGCTGGCCAGGACCGGCAAGAAGCTTTCGGTCGAGAAGATGGAAGAGATTGCCGGCGAAGGCAAGATCTCGCGCGCCTTTCAGTTGAAGGCCGGTTCCGGCGCGTGGACAGTGCTGGTGCGCGACGAGGTACGCGCGCCGAAGAAGGCCGCGGCGCCGGCAAAGTCTGCTGCGCAGAGCGCGCCGGAGCCGGAAGCGACGGCCACCGACACGGCCGTTGCTTCGGTTCCCGGCCGTCCGGGCATCGATCTTCTGCTCGACGTGGAGCTGGAGGCGACGCTGCGTTTTGGCAGCCGCGAGATTCCGCTGGGCGACCTGCTGGAGCTGGGACCGGGCGATGTGGTGCAGCTTGACCGCCATGTTGCGGACCCGGTGGACCTGATCGTGGCCGACAAGATTGTGGCTCGGGGCGACGTCGTGCTGGTGAACGGAAACTTCGGCCTGCGAGTGACCGAGGTCGCAGAGCCGCGCATGAGACTGGAGACGATACGATGCCTCTTCTAAATCCGCCAGGGGAGCCGAATCCGCGGATCAAGGCCGACGAGATTGTTGAGATCCTGCGCCGCGCCGTGGAGCGCGAAGCTCCGGGGTCGCGCACCGTGGCGCCTGCGCCGGGTCCGGTTCCGGCAAAGCGCGGGTGGCTGGAAAGCTGCGCCAACCCGGATTGCCGCACCGGCTGGATGCAGCTCTGGCGGGGCCGCACGGCGCCTGTCTTTGAGGGCGGCTGGAGCTGCTCGCCCGGCTGCACGGAGGCGCGGGTGCGCGCGGCTGTCCAGCGCGAAGGCCGCGGGCGCACGGAATCCCTTCGCCCGCACCGTCACCGCATTCCGCTCGGCCTGCTGATGCTGGAAAAAGGATGGATCACGGCGGAGCAGTTGAAGTCTGCCCTGGCCAGCCAGCGGCAGCACAAGGCGGGCAAGCTCGGCAGTTGGCTGATGCGGCAGGAGGGCATCGGCGAGGATCTGGTGACGCGCGCCGTTGCGCTGCAATGGAGCTGCCCGGTGCTTCCGGTGGGCGGCCACCATCCCGCGGCGCTTACGCCGCTGGTGCCGCGGCTTTTCGTAGATGCTTTCGGCGCGCTGCCGTTGCGCCGCTCGGCCGGGCGGCTGCTTTATCTCGGCTTTGAGAGCCGCCTGGACCCGGTGCTGGCACTGGCTGTCGAGCGCATGACGGGCTTCAAGGTCGAGTGCGGCGTTGTGGCCGATTCCGAATTCAGCCAGGCGCATGAGCGCGCGCTGCGGGCCAGGTATCCGTCGGTTGAGCTGGTAGAGGCGATGAGCCCCGAGGCCGCGGTGCGAGTGCTTGCGCGGGCTATCGAAAAGGCGAAGCCGGTGGACGCGAAGCTGGTGCGCGTTCACGATCTGCTCTGGCTCAGGCTCTTTCGCAAGGCCGGCGAGGGCGCGGCGCCGGAGATCGGCTCGGTCGAGGATCTTCTGTGCACCATCGCAGGACAGTAGCCGTTGCATGGCGGGACGGGTTCGAGAGCGATTCAAGAAGCACTGCAGCGGGCCGATAGAGAAGCCAGAGAGGGACCGGACGGAGAGATGAGCGAGATACGCACCTTGATTGTGGATGATTCCTCGGTGATGAGGAAGATTGTGGAGCGGGCGCTGCGCCAGGCGGGGCTTGACTCGCTGGTGGTGCATGAGGCCGGCAGCGGCGCCGAGGGAATCGAGGTGCTCAAAAAGGAGAAGGTGGAGATCATCCTCTCCGACATCAATATGCCGGTGATGGACGGCCTTGAGTTTCTGCGGCAGTTGAAGGCGCAGAACCTTGCCCCCGGCGTGCCGGTCATCATGATTACCACCGAATCGAGCGAGGAGCACGTCAAGCAGGCGATCCAGGCCGGCGCGGTGGGGTATATTCGCAAGCCGTTCACGGCGGACCAGGTCAAGGAGCGGGTGTTGCCGCTGCTGACCCCGGCCTGATGCGCGGCCAGGCGATTCGATTGGTTGTGCGGGCTCGAGCGGGAGAACAAGTTGAAGAAAGGGTAAGGTGCGATGGGTGTATCGTTGCGTGAATCTGTGGAGCTGATTTCCGACCCGAAGAACCTGGATGCGAGTGTGGAAGAGGTCTTTCAGACGATGCTGGGCGGCCAGTGCCGGCGCGAGAAAGACGGACAAGCTGTTTATGAGCCGGAGTCGGTGACGGCAGTTGTCGGCTTCGGCGGGCTTTTCAGCGGCGCCTGCGTGCTGCGCTCGGATACGAGCACGGCGCGCGTGGTTGCCGGCCGGATGACGGGCGTGGACTTTGACGAGGTGGACGATACGGTGCGGGACGCCTTCGGCGAGCTGTGCAACATGCTGGCCGGCGCGTGGAAGGCTCGGGTGCCCACGCTGGCCGGGCATTGCGGGCTTTCGGTTCCGGCGGTCATCACCGGGCGCGATTACAACATTCACGTGCAGTCGCCGGAATTCAAGGTGCATCACTTCTTCAGCTTCGACGGCTCGCGCTTTGACGTGACGATCATCTGCGACGGCCTCAAGTAGGGCTTCGGCATGACTTTTTTCCCTCGGTGCGCCCTCACACGTGCCGGGGGATTTTTTTAGTGTGGCGTATCTGGCCGTGATTCTTTGCAAATTTGAGCGGAAAAATTTGCAAGGGCTTGCTGTCTCACATCCCAACGCAAACTGACCCAGGGCCTGTTTCTTCCTGCTGGCGCTGGTTCCTGCTTCACTGCGGTGTTGCCGGCGCGGGCGGCGGGACGGGACGGTGTTTCGCGCGCAGGAAGGCGATCAGCTCTTTGACCTCGTCGTCGGAGATGGAATCACGGAAGGGCGGCATCTTTTGGCCTCCGTCGAGAATCTGGCTGCTGATCTTGTCGTCGGTCCAGCCCTTCTCTTTGCGGATGTCTTCGAGCGCGGGAGCCTTGCGCGTGCCTTTGAGGTCGGCGCCGTGGCAGAAGCCGCAGCCTTTGTCGCGAAAGAGGACCGCACCGGCCATTTCGGCCTCTTTTTTCCTGCTGGCTCCGTAAGCGGCCTGTGCGGTACAGAGGGCGATGAGGGTAAGAATTGCGAAAGGCTTTTCAGGGAATCTCACGGAGCCCATTTTCGCATGACGGGATAAAGGTGAGACTCGATCTGAAGGTGGAGGATTGACTCAAGCGTGAGGATGAAAAAAGGCCGCGCCAGAGGTTTCCGGCGCGGCCTGATCTGGATTGCGTTGGAGATTTAGTCTTTGTGCGGCGAGAAGCCGAAGGTTACCGTCACAGCGAAGCTGCGGCCGGCCATGATGCTCGGCTCGTCCTGGCCGTTGATGGTGGTGGTGGCGTTGAACTGGTCCACGCAGGCCGTTGGCTTGGTTGCCGAGCCGCAGGTGCCGGCAATGTTGCCGACCGCGACTGCGGAGTTTCCAAAGGTGGGAATCTCCTGAATGTTATGCGCGTCCGCCAGGTTGGTTCCACTGAGGCGGATTTTGGTGCCGTCGAAGAATGAGTGCCCGTGGACGGTGTAGTTGAAGTAGCCGCCGAGGCTGCTCCACGGAGCGATGATGGCCTGGTTGTGGTATGGGAGGGCGCCGGAGCCGCTGTTGTCCATGCGCTCGGTGCCGATGCGCTCATTGAAGATGCCCGTATCGAAACCATAGCGGCTGTAAGTGATGCCCTGCTTTTCGGTATCCGTCGGCGTCTGCTCTACCCACAATCCCTTGGGCGCGGTCTGATAGACAGGGTTGTAAGGATAGTTGTCGATGTTGGCATTCACTTCGCCGTGATAGTAGGCGGTGCCGATGGTTCCGTTGAGGTAGGCGGTGAGGCCGGGAGCGATGACGAGGGTGGTTTCCATTTCCAGGCCCTGCGCCGTCGAGCCGGGCTCCAGGTAGTAGATGGTGTCGCCGTAATCCGGGTCGGTGGGGACGTTATCGGTGCCGGACGAGTAGCCGCTCTGGAAGCGGGTCAGATAGTAGTCCGCATCAAAGGTGAGCAACTGGTCCTTGAGCACCGTGCCAAGCTGGTAAGCCGTGGTGAGCTGCTGCTTGGGCTGAACGGAGATCGTGGGAACGGCCGCGTTTGCGGATGCCGCTGTGTGGCTGTAGTCCCAGACGCTGGTGGGCGGAACGATGCTGCCCTTGGCGACCTGGCCGTAAACCGACCAGTTGGGCGCGAGGCGGTAGTTGGCATCGAGCGAGGGCAGCCATGCCGTAAAGTTTGCGTGGTCGCTGATGGTGGCCGAGCAGGCGTCGATGGCGTTGGGGCAGGTGAGCGGGCCCACGGTCGAGCCGTCGTCGGCGAAGTGGAGGATGTCGAAGGTGTAAGCGGCGTAGCGTAGGCCGGCCGTTACGTTGAACTTGGGCGTGACGTGGAACTCATACTCGGCCCAGGGCTGGTAGGTGTTGGTCCAGAAGTGCTCGTTGAACTTGGGCAGCGGCTGATCGGCCCAGTTGTTGAGCGGGTCGCTGGGGTACTGGTGGCGGCTGGTTCTGGCCCACTCATACCACATGCCGGCGCGGAAGACGCCGAAGCTGGAGGTCTTGGAGATAGAGGCGATTTCGCCGTACTTGCGGTAGCTGTTGTACTTGTCGATGCCGCAAGGCAGGGCGTAAATGCCCTTCTTATCGCGCTGCACGTCGCAGGGATAGACTTCGGCGCCGAGGTAGTAGGCAACTTTGTCATTTACGACGGTGCCGGGGAGCAGCGAGGGATTGGCGACGAGCTGAGCCTGCGTGTAGTTGGTGATGGGCGTGGCGTTTGAGTACTTTTCGCCGTTGTCGTAGTTGTAGGTGTAGGGCTTGACGTCGAGATACCAGCCGTGGCCGAGATCACTCTTAAGGCCGATGTACTCGAAGTCCGTGGGCACAACGTAGGTGTTGTACTTGTAGTCGTACCAGCTTGCCGGGTCGGAGTTGTCGGTGAGCAGGAACTTGAGGCCCGCGCCGGTGTAGGGATCGAGGCCGTTGGCGGTGTCGGCATTCGCGCAGCTATAGGAGTCGTTGGCAGGAACGCCGTACAGGTTGCATCGCGTGGAGCTGATGTTCGGGCCGTTCGAGTAGAGATGCACCACGCCGCTGAAGCCGGTGAGCACGGTGCGCGGCGAGAAGGTGTACTGGTAGATCAGCGAGCCGGCGTCGCGCGTGTTGAAGTTGTAGGTCTGGTAGCCGTCCGAGCTCATGTGGTGTACGTCGATGAAGACGTTGGACTTCCTGGGTCCGCCGAACCAGCCGAAGTTGCCGGAGTTGTAGGCGGCGTCATAGAGCTTAGTGTTCCAGGTTCCGTACGACACCGTGCCGCGAATGTTCTGCTCGTTCTGCAACGGCTTGGAGAGCAGGTGGATGGAGCCGCCGAAAGAAGCAGGCCCGATGGTTGCGGCCGTGCCGGGGCTGCGATCAAAGTCCACGCCGCCGATCCACTGCGAAGGGAAGAACGCCCAGGAGTGGTGGGTGGGGTTGTTGGTGTCGTAGAAGGGAATGCCGTCGAAGTCGAAGTTGAAGAAGCCGTCGCAGAAGGCGCGGAAGCAGGTGCTGCTCTGGCCGAGGCCGACACCGTTGGTGCTCTCGGTAAACGCGCCGGGAGCGATCTGCACGATCTCGCCGAAGTCGGCGATGGGCGAGGTGTAGTTCTCGATGTAGTGCTGGGAGATGAGCGAGTGAGGGGTCTGCTCATCGAGATACCCGCCGCTGGGAGCGGACTGGGTGGCAATCGAGTTGTAGCCGGCGTTGACTTCTACCTGCTGCATGACGGAGCTGACGCCGAGAGCGATATTGGCCTGAACGGTCTGCCCGGCATTGACCAGGATGCTGGTCTTGGTGGCCTGGGCGAAGCCCTGCGCGCTGGCGTCAACGGCATAGACGCCGGCGGCGAGGCCGCTGACCGCGTAGCTGCCGTCCGAGGCACTGACGGCGGTCTGGGTTGCGCCGGTCTTGCTATTGGTTACGGTGACGTTGGCGCCGACCACAGCTTTGCCCTGCGCGTCCGTGATGACGCCGTTGATGGTGGCTCCGGTATTCTGCGCGTGAAGCGCGAACGCAGGGACAAGGAGAAGCAGAAGAGCCGCAAGGGACAGGCTCCGCCACTTTCTCACGATTGCGTATGTCACGATTACCTCCGAAAAGTAAAGGCCAAACGGGTTGAAACTGGGCACAGGGAACTCCATGAGCGCCGCAGGATAACGGCGCGGATTTCGTCTTTGCCTATGTGAGGACTGCATCGATGACGTGATTGCAAAACGTCTCTTAACGTTTACGGGGGCTTTCTTAACGTTTGCTGAGAACCAGGTGAAAACGAGGTTACTTATGTCAATGAACCGTGAATTTTTTTATGAAGCATTCACAGGATGTTTATGGAGCGAGCGATTCATGCGCTGAGGCTTGCCGGGTTCGTGATTGGAAGGCCGGTGCAGAAATGGAGTGGAGCATGGAGTTGCAGCGTGGCTTGAGGGATTGCCGCCCATGCTGTGGGGGCGTGATCGCAGCCAGACTGCAACGGACGGCGCGCCGAAAGGGAGACGCGCAACGGCGGATTGCAGCCAGCAGTTCACAAAGTGGGATGAGTGGAAGAAAAATCGGGCTGAACGGTGTGATTCCGGGCACAGGGGTTTGGCCAAAGGCAGCCTCAAACTGGTAGCGTGGTACAGAAGAAATCGGGTAGCGAAAAATGGTTTCAGGTTCTTATTTTTCTCTGGCGGTTTTGTTCCTTGGCGCGCTCGGATTCGGGCTTGCGCCGTTGGGATTGGCGTGGCTGTGGGCGCGCGTCTTTGCGCCGCCCAAGCCAAGCGCCATCAAGAACGCGATTTACGAGTGCGGGCTTGAGTCCAGGGGCGATGCGTGGGTGCAGTTCCGCTCGGCTTACTATCTGTACGCCATTATCTTTCTCATCTTTGACGTGGAAGCGGTCTTTCTGCTGCCCTTTGCAGTGGCGTTCACGGGGCTGACGGCGGGCGCGTGCCTGGCCATGCTGGTCTTTGTGCTGCTGCTGGTGGAAGGACTGGTGTGGGCGTGGGCGAAGGGAGTGCTGACTTGGGCCTGAATTCGAATATCGATCAAAACCTGAAGATCGAGATGGGCAAGCAGGGCATCTTTGTTACGACCATCGAGGAGCTTTACAACTGGGGCCGGCGCAGCTCGGTGTGGCCAATGCAGTTTGGGCTGGCCTGCTGCGCGATTGAGATGATTGCGACCACGATGGCGCGGTACGACCTGGCGCGGTTTGGCGCGGAGGTCTTTCGGCCCTCGCCGCGGCAGGCGGATCTGATGATTGTCTCCGGCACGGTGACGAAGAAGATGGCTCCGCAGGTGGTGCGGCTTTATAACCAGATGGCCGAGCCGAAATATGTGATTGCGATGGGAGCTTGCGCGATCTCCGGCGGGCCATTCAAGCAGGGCTACAACGTGCTGAAGGGGATTGACCGCTACATTCCCGTCGATGTGCATATTCCCGGCTGCCCGCCGCGGCCGGAAGCGCTGATGGAAGCGTTTATGACGCTGCAAAAGAAGATCGATGGACAGAGCCTGACCGGCGAGGATCGTCCGCGGTATCACGATGCGGAGGCTACGGGCGAGTTTCCCGTGCCGGAGCCGGGCGAGCACGATCTTGAGCCGTCCTCGAACCCGCTTGTCTGGATTACTCCGGTGGTGATTCGGTAAAGACAGGGATTAGGGAACAGGGATTAGGGATTAGAGGACCGAGTGAAGACAGTTGAGGAGATTAAGGCGGCGATTGAGGCGGCAGTTCCGGTGGCGCGGGTGGAGATTGTGCCGAACGGCAGCCCGAGCGCGGAGCACTCGCTGCTGATTGACGCGGCGCATGGCTTTGCGGTGGCGAAGTTTCTGCGCGATGACGCGGAACTGGCGCTCGATTATCTCTCGAATGTGACCGGCGTGGACTGGCTGGACAAAGAGATCGTGGAAAAAGTGAAGGTGACGCACCAGGTTTCAAAGACCGTTGACGGCGTGGAGGCTGTGGTCGAGGAAACGGTTGAAGAGGCGCGAAAGCACGTTGTTCCCGGACATCTTGAGGCGGTTTACCACTTCTATTCGATGAAGTTCAAGCATGGGCCGGTGATTCTGCGCATGAGGACGGAGAATCGCAGCGATAAGGTGGAGTTGCCCTCGCTTACGCCGCTGTGGCGCTCGGCGGAGTTTCAGGAGCGCGAGGTCTTTGATCTCTTCGGGATTGTTTTTACGGGGCATCCGGATTTGCGCCGGCTGCTGATGTGGGAAGGATTCAAGGATTATCCGCTGCGGCGCGATTACGTGGAGCCGGATGATTTCGAGTACGAGCCTACGGCGCACGATGAGGTGCTGGCGCGGGCGAAAGCGCACCAGAACAGGGAACAGGGATCAGGGAACAAGGATCAGTAACCGGTGGCTGGATGAGTTTTACGGAAACCAAAGCGGGGAAGTTCGAGGGGTGGAATCGTCCGCCGGTGATTGAGACCTCCGACGATGGCGAGCTGCTGGAAGTTTCGATGGGGCCGCATCATCCTTCGACACATGGCGTCTTCCGCATGGATGTGGCGCTGGACGGCGAGCGTGTGGTAAAGCTCAAGCCTGTCTTCGGCTACCTGCATCGCAATCACGAGCAGATCGGGCAGACGGCCAGCTATCTGCAGATGATGCCGTACACCGATCGTCTGGATTATTTCTGCTCGCTCACCAACAACTGGGCTTATGCGCTTGCGGTGGAGAAGCTGGCCGGACAGGCGGTGCCGGAGCGTGCCGAGTATATTCGTGTGATTCTGGCCGAGCTGACGCGCATTCAGAATCACGCCGCGGCTGTGGGTTTTCTGGCGCAGGATCTGGGCGCGAGCGGCACGCCGCTGATGTATGCCTTCCGCGAGCGCGAAAAAATTCTTGATCTTTTTGAGAGCCTGACCGGATCGCGCATGATGTGCAACTACATGCGCTTTGGCGGATGCCGCGTGGATGTTTCGGAAGCGTGGCTCAATGCGGCGCGCAAGGTTGTGGCCGGTGTGCCGCGTTTTGTGGATGAGCTGGAAGCGCTGCTGAGCAGTAACGAGATTCTGCTGGCTCGCTGCCAGGGAATGGGCGTGCTGAAGCCGGATCTGGCCGTGAATGCCGGTGTGACTGGACCGATGCTGCGGGCTACGGGCGTGAATTATGACCTTCGCAAGGTGGATCACTACGGGATTTATGACCGCTTCCAGTTTCGCGTGCCGCTGGGCGAGCACGGCGATGTGTACGACCGCTACATGGTGCGCATACTGGAGATTCACGAGTCGGTGAAGATTCTGGAGCAGGCGCTGAAGGAGATTCCCGCTGGTCCAATCATGGACCCGAAGGCGAAGCTCCGCGGTTTTAAACCCAAACCCGGTGAGGCGTATGGGCGCATTGAGGCCCCGAAGGGTGAGCTCGGGTTTTATCTCATCAGCGATGGCGGCACTTCGCCATATCGCTACCGCATTCGTCCACCGAGCCTCGTCAATCTGACGATTCTCGAAGATATGTGCCTGGGGCATAACGTGGCGGATGTGGTGGTGATCTTCGGCAGTGTGGACATTGTGCTGGGTGAAGTAGATCGATGAACCAGTGATCAGTTGTCAGTGATCAGCGGTCAGTTGTTATTGCCATAGTGGAAATGAAGCGCAGGAAGCAAGGATGGCGGAAAACAAGTTAACGGCACAATCATTTCGGGAGTTGATGGTCTGGAAGAAGGCGATTCAGCTAACGGTCAAAGTGTATGAAGTTACGCGTAACTTTCCGCGCGAAGAATTGTATGGTTTGACGAGCCAAATCAGGCGTTCGGCGGTTTCGGTGCCAAGCAACATTGCGGAAGGTCAAGGAAGATTGAGCACGGGAGAATTCAGGCAGTTTCTAAGTATTGCGCGCGGGTCGAATTTCGAGCTGCAAACTCAGCTTGAGGTGGTTCGCGCTCTTGGTTTCGGAAATGCGGCAGCAATTGATGAAGTGGAGTCGCTATCGCATGAAGTAGGCAAGATGATCTACGCGATATTGGAAAAGATCAAGGATTAATGGAGAGGGTTGCTGATCACTGACAACTGATCACTGACCACTGGTATAGGAGTTGCGATGCTTGGCGAAGGCTTGTTGAAGGGACTGGCGGAGACGGCGAAGAATTTTGCCGGCAGCTTTGTCTCGAAAGAACGGCTGATTACGGTCCAGTACCCAGAGGAGCGGCATCCGCTGCCGGAGGCTTCGCGTAATTTTCCGTTCCTGGTGTATGACGGCGCGGACTGGGAGGCAGGGCTGCGCTGCGTGGCTTGCCAAATTTGCGAAAAGGAATGTCCGCCGAAGTGCATTTACATCGAGAAGAGCAAGGACAAGAAGCCGGATTACGTCGGCAAGATGCAGATTTATCCGGCGCGCTTCGATATTGATATCTCCGTCTGCATGAGCTGCCAGATTTGCGTCGAGGTCTGCCCATTCGAAGCGATCAAGATGGATACGGAGTTCGAACTGGCGACGGACGATCGCTTTGGCGGGCTGCTGCAGGACCGCAAGCAGCTTGCAAAGTCGAATGAGTACTATCACGCGATTCATCCAACCGAAGCCTCTGAGGTGGATGCGCGGCTGGCGGAAGAAAAAGCCAAGGTTGAGGAGAAGGCGCGCGCAGCTGCGGCTGCAGCGGCGGCAAAGGCTGCCGCTCCCGCTGCACCTGCGGCACCTGCGGCAACGCCGTCTCCGGCTGCGCCGAAAGAAGGGGAGGGAAGCCAGCCCCAATGACGAATACGCTCGACCAGATCTTTGTTTTGCTCAAGCACTGGATTATGGGGTTGTTCCCCGTGGGTCTTCAGCCGATTGTCGGCATTGTTCTAAGCGTGGTGGCAATTCTTGCTGTCTTCCCGGGGCTGTTTGCTTTCTCCGTGTTGATGGAGCGCAAGGGATTGGGGCGGATGCAGAACCGTATCGGTCCGAATCGCGTGGGACCGTTCGGCATTTTGCAGCCTGTGGCGGACGGCATCAAGGCGCTCATCAAAGAAGACGTGGTTCCGTACAACGCGGATCACATCGTGCATTTCTTCGCGCCGATTGTGCTGGTGGTTGTGGTCTTCATGGGCTATGCGGTGCTGCCGATGGGGCGCAACATGACCTTTGTGCCCATGGACGCGGGGCTGCTCTTTTACTTTGCGATGGGCGCTTCGGCGGAGCTTTCGGTTTTCATGGCCGGATGGTCGAGCCGCAACAAGTATTCACTGCTTGGCGCGATGCGCGCCGTGGCGCAGATGATCAGCTACGAGATTCCGCTGCTGATGACGAGTGTGATCATTGTGATGATGACCGGCTCGCTCTCGCTGGACAAGATTGTCGAGGCGCAGAATCACTACACGTGGGGCTTGCCGCACTGGTATGTCTTTACGCCGATGGGCTTCGCGGCCTTTGTGATGTTTGCGATTGCGGCGACGGCGGAGACAAACCGTTCGCCGTTTGATTTGCCGGAAGGCGAATCGGAGATTGTCGCGGGCTACTTTACGGAATACTCGGGCTTCAAGTTTGCGGAATTCTTTCTTGGCGAGTATGTCGCCATGCTTTCGATCTCCGGCCTGGGTGCGACGCTTTTTCTCGGTGGATGGTCCGCGCCGCTGGAAGCACTCAATTTCATTCCTTCGTGGATCTGGTTCTTTGCCAAGATCATGCTCGCCATCTGCGGGTTCATCTGGTTGCGCGGGACGTTTCCGCGTTTGAGGCAGGACCAGTTGATGAACTTTGCGTGGAAGTTTGTGCTGCCGATGACGCTCATCGACCTGGTTGTCACCGGCTTGTGGCGTTTTCTCGGAGAGGGATGGCTGCGCTGGGCGGTCTGTTCCGCGATTCTGCTTGCGGCTTACTTGATTACCGCGCGGATGGGAATGCGCAGCAAGAAATTGGGTCCAAGGAGCTACCGCTATGCCGAGTAATGCAGAAAGGATGGGCCGCGCGTGATCGTCTTCGCAATTCTTGCCGCGCTTACGGTTGCCGGCTCGCTCGCCGCGGTGCTGTTGCGCAATACCGTGCACTGTGCGCTGGCGTTGACGGGCGCTTTTATCGGCCTGGCGCTGCTCTTTCTGCGGCTTGATGCACAGTTCGCGGGCTTTGCGCAGATTCTGGTTTACGTGGGCGCCGTGGCTATTCTTGTGGTCTTTGCGATTCTGTTGACACGCGGCTCGGAAACGCCTGCGACAGGCGTATTCAGCCGGACGTGGTTTGCGGGGCTGGTTGTGGCCGCCGGCGTTTTTGCCGTGCTGGCGTGGACTGTGCTGCATAGCGCAGTTGCATTGCCGCATGAGTTTGCTGCTCCGCAGGTTTCTGTTGCGCAGATCGGCAATGCGCTCATGGGCCGCTACGTTCTACCACTTGAGATTGTCGCTGTGCTGCTCACGGCTGCGATGATTGGCGCGGTGATTGTGGCCATGCACGAGAAGCCCGGGAAATACGAGAAAAAGGAGGCGAATTGACTCCGCTTGCCGGTTATCTGCTGGTTGCCGCGCTGGTCTTTGCGATTGGCCTGGCCGGTGCGCTTACGCGGCGCAACGCGATTCTTGTGCTCATCGGCATTGAGCTGATGCTGAATGCGGCCAATTTGAACTTTATCGCCTTCTGGCGCTACGGGCCGCATCCGGAAGCGCTGACCGGTTTCCTGTTTGCTGTCTTTTCGATTGCGATTGCTGCCGCGGAGGCGGCCGTAGGGTTGGGCCTTGTGATCTCTATCTACCGCCATTTGCGGACTACCGATCTCGACGAGATCAACCGGATGAAAGGGTGAGCCGATGATCGAACAAGTGGCCGGCTTTGCCCCTCAGACTGCTTCCGGCATTGCGCAGCTTCTTTGGCTGATTCCTGCCGTGCCTATCGTTGCCGCCGGGCTGATTGCGCTGCTCAAGCGGCCGCGGCGTAAGCTCGCTGCGAGGCTGGCGATCGGCTCGCTTGTGTTTTCGCTACTTCTCGCGCTCTGTGCCTTTGTGCATGTGATTAGTGGATGGGCCGCAGGGCACGCTGTGCGCGAGACGGTGAACTTTACCTGGGTGCAATTCGGCACGGCAACGATCGATCTCGGCTGGGTGCTCGATCCGCTCTCGGCGGTGATGCTGGTGATGGTCACCTTCGTGGGCCTGCTGATCTTTATTTATTCGATCGGCTATATGGAGCACGATGAAAACTTCACGCGCTTCTTCTGCTTTCTGGCTCTCTTTGCCGGGGCGATGCTTGGCGTGGTGATTGCCAACAGCCTGCTGCTGCTCTTTATATGCTGGGAGCTGGTCGGGCTTACGTCGTATCTGCTGATTGGGTTCTGGTATCACAAACCTTCTGCGGCTGCGGCGGCGAAGAAAGCATTTCTTACGACACGTGTTGGCGATATTTTCTTTTTTCTTGGAATAGTCTGGCTCTTCTCACAAACAGGGACGCTGCTCTTCTATAACAACGGCGTGGGCAGCATGGAGCCGGTGGCGCTTGGCGGTTTGGTTTCTGCGCACGCGGCGCTTGGGTTGAGCGCGGCTACGGTGATTGGCTTGCTGCTCTTTGCCGGAGCCGTGGGCAAGAGCGGCCAGTTGCCGCTGCATGTCTGGCTGCCGGACGCGATGGAAGGCCCGACGCCGGTTTCGGCGCTGATTCATGCGGCAACGATGGTTGCGGCCGGCGTTTACCTGATTGCGCGCGTCTATCCGCTGATGCAGGCGGGGGCGGGAACTTCGCTTACGGTTGTGACGTGGGTTGGCGCGGCTACGGCGGTTTTTGCGGCGCTGATTGCCGTGGCGCAGAACGATATCAAGCGCATTCTTGCTTACTCGACGGTCTCGCAGCTTGGCTACATGATGGCTGGGCTCGGACTGGGCGGCGTGGCTGTTGGGATATTTCACCTGATTACGCACGCATTCTTCAAGGCGCTGCTCTTTCTCGGTGCGGGGGCGGTGATTCACGGCTGCCATGAGGAACAGGACATACGCAAGATGGGCGGATTGCGCAAAGAGATGAAGATTACCTTCCTGACTTACGCGATTGCCATGCTGGCGCTGAGCGGCTTTCCGCTGCTCTTTTCCGGCTTCTGGAGCAAGGACGCGATTCTGGAAGCGGCGAAGCAATCTTCCGGGAGCAAAGGACCGTTTTACCTGCTTGCCTTCGGTGCTGTACTCACTGCGTTTTATATGATGCGGCAGGTCAGTTATGTCTTCTTTGGCAAGTGGCGCGGACATGGGCATGCGCATGAAAGCCCGCGGGTGATGACTACGCCGCTTGCGATTCTGGCCTTTTTTGCGATTGCGCTGGGAGCGATTGGAACGCCGGCATGGCCTTGGTTCCGGGGATTTCTTGAAGATCGCTCCGTGAGCTTTGAGCTGGCGAAGTTCGGTGAGCCAAGTTTTCTGGCTTTGCTGGCTACGTCTACGGTGATTGTGTTTGTTGGGCTGGGGCTTGGCTGGTTGCTCTATGGCAACAAGTCACCGGAGCCGGAGGAGCGCGACGTTCTGGAAAAAGCTGCGCCGCCGGTGTGGGCTGCGCTTGCGAATCGGCTTTATGTGGATGAGCTTTACGGCGTGACCTTCATTGCGTTTTATGCGTGGTGGGCGCGCGTGGCAGATTGGATGGACCGGCATGTGTGGGGCGGGATTGTTGCGCTGGTCACTGTGATCTTTGGCTTGCTGGCGCGCTTCAATCGCTTCTTTGATAACGAGTGGATCAACGGCGGATTCGACAAGAGCTGCGAGGAGCTTTACTCCGGCGGCGGCATGGCGGCGCGCGCGCAGTCGGGCCGCGTGCAGACCTACCTGCGCATTCTGGCGCTGGGGGTGGTGGTGCTGGTTGTGATCCTGATCTGGAGCAGCCGGGGATGATGAACGGGATGCCGATTCTTACCTTGTTGACCGTGCTGCCGATTGTGGGAGCGGGGATTGCGCTCGTCTCCGGAAGGCACGCGCGGCTGGTGGCCATGCTGACGACGCTTGCGGGGCTGGCGATTTCGCTGGTGGTGTGGACGCATCTGCCCGCCGATGGAAGTATGGGCTTTGTGGAGCGCGCGGCGTGGGCGCCTTCGCTGGGGATCGAGTATCACCTGGGTGCGGATGGGCTGAGCGCGATCATGCTGGTGCTTTCGTCGATCGTTGCGCTGATGTCGATTGACGCGTCGCACCGCGTGCACCGACAGCCGAATCTCTACTTCGCGCTGGTGCTGCTGCTGGAGGCCGGGCTCTTTGGCTCGTTTACGGCGCAGAATTTCTTTCACTGGTTTCTCTTCTGGGAGCTGAGCCTGATTCCTGCGTTCTTCCTGATTAAGCTGTGGGGCGGTGCGAAGCGCGGACCGGCGGCGACGCAGTTTTTTGTGTATACGATGGCGGGGTCGGTTTCGCTGCTGATTGCGTTTCTCGGCGTCTTTCTTGCGACGGGCAGCATGGATTTTGAGCACTTGACGCTGCTGGCTTCGACGGGCGAGCTGGCGCAGATGGTTACGGCGCATCTTGGCAATGTGATGCCGTGGCTTGCGCTGGGGGTGCTGGCAGGCTTTGCGGTGAAGACGCCGCTGATGCCGTTTCACACCTGGCTGCCTGCTGCTTATAGCGAAGCGCCTTCGCCGGTGACGATGCTGCTGACAGGCGCGATGTCGAAGATGGGCGTTTACGGTCTTCTGCGCATTGCAGTGCCGCTCTTTGGGCATGAGTACTCGGTGATGCGGACGCCGCTGCTGGTGCTGGCTGTAATCACGGTTGTGATGGGCGCGTGGGCCGCGGCGGCACAGAAGGATTTGAAGCGCGTCTTTGCGTACTCTTCGGTGAATCACCTTGGCTACTGCCTGCTTGCCATCTTCGCGCTGGCGGTTCCGGCCACGAGCACGGCGATGCAGAACAGCCAGGCGGCGGCGTTGAATGGCGTCATTTTGCAGATGTTCAATCATGGCGTGACGGCTGCGGCGCTCTTCTGGTTCATTGCGCTTATTCAGGAGCGTTCGGGAGGGATTCGCGGGATCGACGATTTTGGCGGATTGCGCAAGCCCGCGCCGGTCTTTGCAGGACTGATGGGGATTGCGCTGTTTTCTTCGCTTGGTTTGCCGGGGCTGAACGGTTTTCCGGGTGAGTTCCTGATCTTCCGCGGCGTTTTTCCGCTGGCGTGGGTTGCGGCTACGGTTTCTGTGCTTGGGCTTTTGATTACCGCTGCCGTGATTCTTACCGTGATTCAGAAGGTTTTTGCGGGGCCTGTGCCTGAGCGCTGGAGCGGCGAGAACAGTAGCGGCTTTGCCGATCTGCACACGGGCGAGCGGCTGGCGCTGGCGCCGGTAATCGGGCTGATGCTGCTGATCGGCATTCTGCCGCAGTTGATTGTGGACGGCGTGAACCCAACGGTGATGAACCTGCTGGCGCACTGGAGATTTTAAGAGCGATGCTTGCCTGGACCATCTATCTCTCATTTGCCGGCGCGCTGCTGGAGGCACTGCTGCCCCAACGCGGACCCGGCAGCAAGCCTGCGCTTGCGCGCTGGGTTGCGCTGCTGGTTGCATTGGCCGGTTTTGCGCTTGCGATTGCGGGCTATGCCGCGGGCATGGGGCAGGGACGCATGGTGATTACCGACGCGGCGTGGGTGCCTGCGATGGGCATTCATTACCTGCTGGCAGCCGATGGCATCAGCCGCGTGTTGGTGTTGCTCACTGGACTGGCGGCTGTTGCGGGCGTGCTTTTCAGTTGGAACGTTGGGCATCGCACGAATGAGTTCTTCGCGTTTTTCCTGGCGCTGATCGGTGGTGTCTACGGCGTCTTTCTTAGCTTTGATTTTTTCCTCCTCTTTGTCTTCTACGAGATTGCGATTGTGCCGAAATACTTCCTCATTGCTATCTGGGGATCGACGCGGCGCGAGTATGCGGCGATGAAGCTGGCGCTCTATTCCTTTGCCGGCTCGGCGATGGTGCTTGTTGTGCTGCTGGCGGCTTATGCGGCGGCGGGGAGCCATACGACGAGCCTGATCGGGTTGAGCCATGCGGGATTGCCGGTGCACTTGCAGATGTGGGCCTTTCCGCTGACCTTCCTCGGCTTTGGAATTCTTGCCGGCTTATGGCCTTTGCATACGTGGGCGCCTACGGGCCATGTGGCTGCGCCGACGGCTGCTTCGATGCTGCTGGCCGGCGTAGTGATGAAGCTGGGAGCCTACGGCTGCCTGCGCGTGGCGATGACGCTCTTTCCGCATGGCATGGACCCGTGGGGATTTTCGTTTCTTGGCATTGGGTCGTGGCGCAGCGTTTTTGCGGTGCTGGCGGTGATCGGGATTCTCTACGGCGCGCTGGTGGCGCTGGTGCAAACGGATTTCAAGTTTGTGATCGGCTATTCGAGCGTAAGCCACATGGGTTTTGTGCTGCTGGGGTTGATGACGCTGAACCAGATTGGTCTTGACGGCGCGGTGCTGCAGATGTTCTCGCACGGCGTGCTGGCGGGGTTGCTGTTTGCGATTGTGGGACGCATGGTTTACGACCGCACGCATACGCGGCAGCTTGCGGAGCTTGAGCAGATGCAGTTGTCGAAGCGGCTGCCCTTTGCGGCGTGGGCGTTTGTGATTGCGGGCATCGCTTCGATGGGGTTGCCGGGGTTCTCGGGATTTGTTGCGGAGCTGCAGGTATTGATTGGATCATGGACGGCCAATCCGTGGTGGACGGCTACGGCCGGCGTGGGCATTGTGGTTGGCATTGCTTACACGTGGCGTGCTTTGCAGAAAGCGTTCTTCAGCGATGCGCCGCCTGCGCCGCATCTGCATGAGCATGGGCATGAGTTGGCCGCGATTACATGGCCTGAGGCGACGGGTTTTGCGCTGCTGGGATTGGCGAGTTTGATCGTGGGACTTTATCCGCGCATCCTGCTCGATTCGATTGAGCCGGCGGTGAAGGCGCTGCTGGCGGGAGGGATGCGATGAACTACATCGATCTCTTCCGCGTAACGCTGCCTGAGACGGCGCTGGAAGCTGCGGCGCTGCTGGTGCTGATTGTCGATCTGGCGTTTCTGCGCAAGGCTGCGGCGACGGCGCGCACGGGTGTGGCTGCTGTGCTCGGAGTCGCGGGCTGCGCTGTTTCGTTGTGGGCCGTGTATAGTGCGGGTTCAGCGAGCCTGAGTTTTGGCGGGGATTTGCTGCTTGCCGGCGGAGGCGCGGCGGCTGTTGCGGAGATTGGGATTCTTGTTCTCACCGCGCTGACGCTGCTGCTCATCGATTCTGGCTTTACGCAGCATCCGGGCGAGTTTGTTGCGGTTGTGCTGATGGCTGCTTCCGGCGGGCTTATCATTGCTGCCGCGCAGGATCTGCTGGTGATTTTTGCCGGGTTGGAACTGCTGAGCATCGGGCTCTATATTCTGACGGCCTTTGCTAAAACTTCCGCAAAGAGCGCCGAAGCATCGATCAAGTATTACCTCTTCGGCGGAATGTCGGCGGCGTGTTTGCTCTTTGGGTTTAGCTATCTGTATGGGCTGGCTGGATCGACGAATCTGCACGAGGTGGCACTGGCTGCGGTTACTTCGTTTGGCTCGGGTAGCCCGCTGTTTTATGTGGCGCTGGTGCTGGTTGTGGTCGGGCTTGGCTTTAAGGTTGCCGCGGTTCCGTTTCATCTCTGGGCGCCGGATACGTATGAGGGCGCGCCGGCTCCTGCGGCGGCGTTTATTGCTTCGGTTTCAAAAGTTGCCAGCTTTGCGCTGCTGATTGGGATTGCGGCGGCGATTCGTCACCCGTTTGGCGTTGTGCATGGGGTGATTCGGTTTGTGATGGCTCACTCCGGGCCGATGCCTAGATGGCTTGGGTTCGAGATGCCGTGGACGATTGTGTTGGCGCTGCTGGCGGCGGCATCGATCAAGATAGGCAATCTGGCTGCGCTGGCGCAGACGAGCGTTCGGCGGCTGCTCGCATTTTCTGCTGTCGCACATGCGGGGTACATCCTGTTGGCGCTGGCGTGGTTTTCGCAGCGCGGCGCGGAGTCGATTCTTTACTACATACTTACTTATGGGCTGACGACGATTGGGGCCTTTGGCGTGGTGGGCGTGGTGGAGCGCGCTACGGGCAGCGATACGATGGATTCCTTTCTGGGATTGCATAAGAGGAATCCGGTGCTGGCCGCGGTGCTGCTGGTGCTGTTCCTCTCGCTCGCTGGGATTCCGCCGCTGGTGGGCTTCTGGGCAAAGTTCAATTTGTTTGCCGCAGTGCTGGCCGTGGGTGCGGGTGTGTGGCCGTTTATCCTGGTGTGCTTTGCAGCGGCCTTCAGCGCGGTTTCACTCTACTACTACCTGCAGGTGTTGAAGCGCGCTTATGTGATGCCGGTGGTGGATGCGGCACCGATTCGCGTGCATCCGGTGACGCTGATTGTGCTGCTGGCGATTACGGCGGCTGTGGTTGTTTGCGGGTGCTTTCCGGCGCTGCTGCAAAACTGGATTGCGGGGTTTTATCCGACGATGTGACAGACTTCTTCTGCGGAAATGGAACGGCACAGCGCTTGCTCGCTGTGCCGTTTTTTCTTTTCGCAGTGATTGCCGGGGATGGGTCCCCGGCCTACCCTTCGATCTACGATCGCGCATCTCAATCCGGGATTGTGCGTAAGCGTCAGAATAGCAATTCATTAAGAAAGTGCAAGGATTTTGCGCGGAATTCCATCGATCTTCCTTCGGTTTGGCTTACGTACCTCTTACGCTTTCGGGCCGAGAATCACTAAGGCTGGAGGCATCGGCGCGTTCCGGGAAACAGGAACGCGCATGGATAGCTGCGAGCCCGGAAAGCGAGGCTGAATTCGGTGAAGACCGAAGGGGTTCATCTGGAGTTTTTGCGTTTTGGCAAATATGTCATCGTATTTTTCGCACTGATTTTCTTAACGTCGATTCACGGAGAAGCGCAGGAGGCGGATTCCTCTGCGACAACTATTCCCAATGCGCCGGCGGTGCAGCCGAAATTGCAGACTGGATTTTTTGCTCGATGGGGACGGGCGTATGAGGCGGATTGGAGCGGCACAACGGCAAGCGATCCGAATGCGCCGCAGCGGCGCGGGACGCCGGCGCCGATTGCTTCGCCGCCGTTTCCAGGTGTGGACTGGCCGATTGGCGGCACGCAGGAGATTGGCGCGCCGGATACGGGGACTTATCCGCTGCAGACGGCAATCGATGGGGGCGATCCAACAAAACCTGATTCGGTGCATTTGAACCGTGCGAAGTGGTATGGGTGGATTTCCGTTGGCGCGAATGGCTCGACGAACAATCGCGGCAATGCGGGCAAGGGAATTCCGGCGAATCTGCCTTCGGCGTATGACGAGTATCCGAACACGGTTGTGCTCGACCAGCTGGCGCTTTACTATGAGCGGCTGGCGGATACGGCGCAGAAGGATCATTTTGATTATGGGTTTCGCTTGTCGGGGTTGTATGGGCAGGATTACCGCTTTACTACGGCGAAGGGAATGCTGAGCCAGCAACTGCTTGTCAAAAACGCACAATATGGCTTTGATCCGGTGATGTTTTATGTGGATCTCTATTTTCCGAAGCTGGGACAGGGTGCGGATCTGCGCGTCGGGCGCTACATCTCGCTGCCGGATATTGAAGCGCAGCTTGCGCCGAATAACTACACCTATTCCCACTCGATTCTCTACACCTACGACTGCTACACGCAGACGGGCGCGAATCTTACGGTGAAGGTGAACGATCACTGGATGGTGCAGGGAGGCGTGAGCGCGGGGTGCGACGTGATGCCGTGGACTACGGATGCGAAGGTTACAGGGAATGTTTGCGTGATCTACACGTGGAGCAATGGCGGCGATGCGCTGAATACCTGCGACAACACGATCAATGACGGCAAGTATGCTTACAACAACCTGACGGCGTTTTACGAGACGTGGTATCACCGCATCAGCCCGCACTGGCACACGGATACGGAGGCCTGGTACCAATACATGCGGGATACGCCGGATATGTGGTGGTACAACACGGGCGTTCCATCGAATCCGGTTACATCACCGTGGCCGGAGACGACGACGAATGGGCGTCCTGGCGGTTCCACACTGAACTTCGGCGCGGTTTGCGAAAATCCGAGTTCTTCCTACACCGGCGCTCATGTGACGTATTGCTACGCGCCGGAGTGGGCGATTACGAACTATGTGGAACATAGCTTCCGGCACAACACGGCGTCGCTTAACATTCGCAATGAAGTGGTGGACGACATCAAGGGCCAGCGCACGGGCACGCCGGGCATCTTTGAAGAGCACATGGTAGGCTTCGATTTCTGGGCTGGATCGACGGTTACGTTTCGTCCGGAGCTGAGCTATGTGCACAGCTACAGCCCGTATGGTTTGCGGGCGCTGGATATTGCGCCGGGAACGTCGGTTGCGGCGCTTTCGACGGCGCCGGTGGGTCAGTTGGCGACGGATGCGATGAAGGCGCTAGGGGCGAAGACGCAGTCATTGACGTTGGCCGCGGATTTGATCTGGCATTTCTAGGCAGTTGTGAGTGGTCAGTTATCAGTGGTCAGAAAAAGATGAAGGGCGCGGCAATCGCCGCTCCCTCCTTGTCTTTCATTATGGTGGCTGTAGTCGTCAGGGCTAAAGCCCTGACGACTACCATTATCCGCGGATGAGGTCTTTTGCCTTCTGGAGCAGCACGTCGCGGCTTATGTCGCTGATGGCGTTGGTGAGGGGAATCTGCTTGGGGCAGACTTCGACGCAGTTCTGCGCGAAGCCGCACTCCTGTATGCCGCCGTCGCCGGCGAGAGCGCGGAGGCGTTCTTCCGCGAGAACCTTGCCGGTGGGGTGGCTGTTGAAGAGCTTGACCTGCGCGATGGTGGCTGCGCCGACGAAGCCGGTGGCCTCGTTGAACTGCGGGCAGACTTCCATGCAGCAGGTGCAGGAGATGCAGTTCGAGAGCGGGTAGCGGAGCTCCTGCTCCTGCGGAAACATGCGCCGGCCGGAGCCGAGGTCGTAGGTGCCGTCGATGGGAACCCAGGCTTTGACGGCTTTGAGATTCTCAAAGAGCACGCTGCGATCGACTTGCAGGTCGCGCACGAGAGGGAACTTGCTGAGCGGCTCGATCTTGATGGGCTGTTCGAGATTGTCCACGAGCGCGGAGCAGGCCATGCGGGCTTTGCCGTTGATGAGCATGGCGCAGGAGCCGCAGATCTCTTCGAGGCAGTTCGAGTCGTAGGCGATGGGCGTGGTCGTCTGGCCGTCGGTGGTCACTGGGTTGGCGGCGATCTCCATCATGGCGGAGATGACGTTCATGCCGGGGCGCCACTCTAGTTCAAACTTTTCCCATACGGCGGGCGCATCGGGGCTGGCCTGGCGCTTGATTTCGAGTGTTACGGTTTTGTTTGCCATGTTCCCTCGGGGGCTGATCGTCTCTGCGAGGCGCAGGGGCTAAAGCCCAAATTCTTTTTGCTGCTCATGCGGCACGACTAAAGTCGCGCCCTGTTACAAAACCTTGAAGTCTAACCTTTGTGGTATCCCAGGTCTCCAAAACCAGCAGACCTGAGGCGTCCGAATTTTTCTACATCACTTTGCGATGTCGTAACGGCGCGGGCGCGGTGGAATGTACTGCGTGTCGACTGCTTCGAATTCGAAATTGGGACCTTCCACTTCGCCGGTGAAGCTGGCTTTGGTTGTCTTCAAAAACTTCTCGTCGTTGCGCTCAGGAAAGTCGGGCTTGTAGTGCGCGCCGCGCGACTCGTCGCGCAGGAACGCACCCTGCACGACGACGCGCGAAAGTTCCAGCATGTTTTTCAACTGGCGCGCGAAGGCGAAGCTGGTGTTGGCCCACTGGCTCTTATCGCTCAGGTTTACCTTTTTGTAGCGGTCGATCAATTCGAGGATTTTTTTGTCGGCTTCCTGCAGGCCGCTGTTGTAGCGGATGACCGTGGCGTGCTTGGTTGTGGTTTCGCCCAGCTCGCGCCACAGCTTGAAGGGATTTTCGTTGCCTTCGTTGGTGATGAGTGCCTTGTTGATCTCTTTCTGCCGGGTGACTTCTGTAGCTGCGCCGCCATCGCCTTCTACGGCTTCCACGCTTTTCGCGTACTTGAGCGCGATGGGGCCGGTGGTGAAGCCGCCGTGGATGCAGCTCATCAGCGAGTTTGCGCCGAGGCGGTTGGCGCCGTGGTACTGGTACTCGCACTCGCCGACGGCGAAAAGGCCGGGGATGTTGGTCATCTGGTTGAAGTCCACCCAGAGGCCGCCCATGGTGTAGTGCATACCGGGGAAGATCTTCATGGGTACTTCACGCGGGTCGTCGCCGACGAACTTCTCGTAGATTTCTAGGATGCCCTCGAGCTTGCGGTTCAGCGTCTCGCGGTCGATGTGCGTCAGGTCAAGGTAGACCATCGGCTGGCCGTCGATGCCGAGGTGATGCTCGTAGACAACTTTGTGAATGGCGCGCGTGGCGACGTCGCGCGGGACGAGGTTGCCGTATTTCGGATACCACTCTTCGAGGAAATACCAGCGCTCGGATTCGGGAATCTGCTTTGCATCGCGCTTGTCGCCGGGAGTTTTGGGAACCCATACGCGGCCGCCTTCACCGCGCGCGGACTCCGACATGAGGCGCAGCTTGTCTTCGCCCGGGATGGCCGTCGGATGCACCTGGATGAATTCGCCGTTGGCGTAATAGGCGCCCTGCTGGAAGACTGCCGATTGCGCGGAGCCGGTGCAGACGACGGAGTTGGTGGATTTGCCGAAGATGGCGCCGATGCCGCCGGTGGCAAGGATTACGGCTTCGGCGGGGAAGGCGCGAACTTCCATCGAGCGCAGGTCCATTGCCGTGATGCCGCGCGCTGTGCCCTTGGAATCGATGACGGCGGAGAGAAATTCCCAGCCTTCGTACTTCTTTACTTTGCCTTCGGACTCGAAGCGGCGCACTTGCTCGTCGAGCGCGTAAAGAAGCTGCTGGCCGGTGGTTGCGCCAGCAAATGCGGTGCGGTGGTAAAGCGTGCCGCCGAAGCGGCGGAAATCTAGAAGACCTTCGGGGGTGCGGTTGAAGGGCACGCCCATGCGGTCGAGCAGATCGATGATGGCGGGCGCATTCTCGCACATGGCTTTCACCGGCGTCTGGTTGGCGAGGAAGTCGCCTCCGTAGATGGTGTCGTCAAAGTGCTGCCAGGTGGTGTCGCCTTCACCTTTGAGGTTCTTGGCCGCGTTGATGCCGCCCTGTGCACAGACGGAATGCGAGCGCTTGACGGGGACGATGGAAAAGAGGTCCACGCTGCCGCCGGCTTCGGCGATTTTGATGACTGCGGAGAGCCCGGCGAGTCCGCCGCCAACGACGATGATTCTGGGTGATGCCATAAGAACCTTTCAGGGATCAGAGATCAGGGGCCAGGGATCAGTTTCCGTTGATTCCGCCGACCGGTGCGACAAGCATCGAAACCGGCACGTCTGCCGGGGCGTTTCTGTACTTCGGTCCGACGAAGGCCCAGATGCTCCAGAGGCCCAGGACGGCGAGCAGTACGCCGCCGGCAGCGCAGACGTAGCCGAAGCGCTTGCGCGATTCGACGCCCGGCGTGATGCCCCACTTGGCTGCAAAGAGCCAGACGCCATAGGCAAAATGCCAGCAGATGGCGATCATGGCGATGATGTAGACGGCTAAAATCCAGGGGTTCGCCAGCTCGGCCTGCACCTTGTGGAAGGCTGCACCGGGGTTTTCCGGCAGGCTGACGCCCAGGAAGCGCTGCGTGGCCACGTGATAACCGATATAGACGAAGGCGATGAGGCCGGTCCAGCGCTGGGCCATGTACATCCAGTTGCCGGCCCACGGGTAATAGATCACGTTCGACTTGCCGCGCATCCAGATATAGAGGCCGTAGATGGCGTGGTAGGCGATGGGCAGGAAAATGAAGACCCATTCAAGGACGCGCACCAGCGGCAGGTGGTTGAGGAAGTAGACCTGTGCGGCGTAAGCGGCCGGGCCGCCGGTGGCTTCAAAATTCGAGATGATGTGCTCGATAAGAAACGCGCCGATGGGGATGACGCCGAGCAGGGAGTGGAGCTTGCGCCAGAAGAAGGACGTTCCCTGGCCGGCGCGGAGCGGCTGGACGCCTTTTAGCCTGGGCGCGGCGGGATGGTTGGCAGTGGCCATGAATTGTGGCTCCTGAAGGCTGAGGGGCAGGCGGGAGTTTTTGCGGCTTGGCCCGCGTACCAGATTGAAAGACAGGGTTTTGCCGTCGAGTACCGCAAGCATTATTCGGAACGCGACATAGGATCGTCAAGCAGGATGCGCACAATGAAGTACGCTTCAGGATTCACTTTGAAGATCGTTGCGTTTTCCGGAAGAAACCGGCTGTGTCAGCCGTCACACGGCTTTGTTGTGCGGCTATCCGACGAAGTTCTTGAATTGGAGCCTCTGGAGCAGGGTTTTCAGCGCGCGGCCGCGATGGCTGAGCAAGAGCCTGGTTTCGAGATCGATTTCGGCCATGGTTTTGCCGAGTGCGGGCAGATAAAAGAGCGGATCGTAGCCGAAACCGCCGGTTCCGCGCGGGGCGTCAAGAATGACGCCTTCGACGAAGCCTTCGGCGGATTCGACGATTTCGCCGTTGCGCGCGGCGGCAAGCACGCAGCGATAGCGGACGGTGCGCTTTTCGGCGGGGACGCCGGCGAGCTTTTGCAACAGTACCATGTTGTTCCACACGTCGGTATTGTCGAGCGGCGCGTCGGAGGAGTCGGTAAGACCGGAGTCGGCGGCAAAGCGCGCGGAGCGTACGCCGGGTGCGCCGTTGAGAGCATCGGCTTCAAGGCCGGAGTCGTCGGCGAGGATGATTTCGTCTTTCGGCGCGAGGCGGGAATAATAGACAGCCTTGAGAGCGGCGTTTTCCGCAAAGGTTGAGCCGGTTTCTTCGGGCGCTGGGATGGTGGCGAGGATCGTCAGAGGCTCGATCTCGACGGAAAACGCCTGGGCGGCGGTGCTGAAGTCGCGTAGCTTGCCCTGGTTTGTGGTGGCCGCGTAGAGAATCGGTGGCATGGTGCCAGTGTAGTTGAGTGCGTTGCTGGTTGTGCGCGCATGGAAAACGCGCCGGAGTGTGCACTCCGGCGCGTTGTTGGTTTCAGGTTCGGTTAGTCGATTGTTTGATGCAACCGCAGATCGCGTGAAGACGCGCCTACGCTGATCTCGCGCTGGCCTTGCGGTTCCTTCCATGCTTCGTCGCTCGTGGACCAGTATTGGAGCTGGCGCTTGTCTACGTGCAGCGTTACGGTTTGGGCCTGGCCGGCTTCGAGATGGATACGGTCGAAGGCTACCAGCTTGCGGACGGGGAACTGTGCGCCTGACGGGATTTCGCTCGGTGTGCCCAAGTAGACTTGCGGGACTTCATCGGATGCGACGCTGCCGGTGTTGCGGATATGCACTGACACGTCGAGGCCGCCGTCGTCCGCTCTGGCAACCTTTAAGTCGGAGTAGGCAAAGGTCGTGTAGCTCAGGCCGTGACCGAAGGGGAAGAGCGGATCGATCTTCTCCTTGTCGAACCAGCGATAGCCTACGTTGACGCCTTCGCTGTAGGTGGTGCGACCGTTTACGCCGCGCATGGAGCGCTCGGGATACCGCGGATCAGTCGCGGGATAATCCGTGAGCTTCTTGCCCCACGTCACCGGCAGGCGGCCTGCAGGGCTTACTTTGCCAAGCAGCAGGTTTGCAGTGGACCATCCGCCTTCATCGCCGGGCCACCACATTTCGAGCACTGCCTTCACTTTGTCGATCCACGGCAGCGCGACGGGCTGGCTGGTGTTGAGCACGACAATGGTGTTGGGGTTGACTGCCGCGACCTCTTCGATGAGCTTGTCCTGATCGCCGGGCAGGCCAAAGACGGGCGTGAGGCGCGTCCATGCAAAGACGACAGCGACTTTGGCGTGTTTTGCGGCTTCGATAGCAGCTTCGTGGTCGGCCTTACGCTGCTCGGGCGTGTACCAGTTGAGGCGCAGTTGCACGGGGGCGTGCGAGCTGTCCGGTGTGATGTGGATTTCGATGGCGTGCGGGCCGGCGCTCAGGTTCACAGCGCGGCGCACATTGTCGAGGCCGTCGGGAGTGGGGACGACGTTGTCCTGGTTAGCTTGCAGGATGTCGCCGTGCACGCCGCCCTGAAAGGCTCCTGTGGCGGCGATGCGTTTGCCGTCGATGGAAATGTTGGCGTTGGTGCCGAGAGCTTGCAGGTAAATCCAGTACATGCCCGCGTGCGGCGGCGTGAGCGTGCCTTTCCATGTCAGCGTCGAGTCCGAGGGCAGGGGATAGTCGTTTTCAGCGGTGAAATCAATTTGCGCATCGATGTGGAAATCATTCTGCGCGATCAGGCCGCCGGCGCGGAGCGTAGTTCTGACAAGGCCGGGTTGGCCGTCATGGCTCAATGCGCTTGCGGGAATGGTTGTGCCGTTGAAGTCGTCATTTACGGCAAACTCGATGTTCTGGTTGCCGGAAATCTTCTTCATCGCTGCGAGCGGGCCGACCTCGCGTTGCGGCAGGCCGACGCTACGCTCGCCGTTGATGCCGATGGAGTCGATCTGCCCCGCTGTCGGGCCGATCAGCACAACGGAATCGAGGTCTTCGGCTTTGAGCGGTAGAGCGTGGTCGTCATTCTTGAGCAAAACGGCAGCATCTTCGCCAGTCTTCTCGATGATCTTTGCGTTGGCGTCGATGTCCTGCGGGGTGACTTCATGCTTCTGCATTCCGTCGAGGTAGCCGAAGCGCTCGATTTCATACAGCACGTGGCCTGCGGCGCGCGTGATGGCGGCTTCGGTGACGGTGCCGTCTTTCAATGCCTCAGGCATCTTCTCGGGGCTTAGCTTTTTGCCGAAGTCGCCGAGATTGAAAGGCGCGGGCGGCGGCTCTTCCGGAATGTGGCCTCCGAACATATCGGCAACGGTGTCACTGATGGACCTGGCCGGCGGCGGAGGCGGAACGGGTTTGGAATCGAAGAAGGAAGGGATGGAAAAGGCTGCGGCTGCGCCTTCGGGCGGTTCGCCGGGCATCTCCATGTCGAGGCCGGCGTTGATGAAGTCAACCGCGTGCGTTGCGCCCCAGTCGGAGGTGACGAAGCCTTTGAAGCCGATCTGGTCGCGTAGGATTCTGGTAAGCGTGTCCTTGTTGCCGCAGGCGAAGGTTCCGTTGACGCGGTTGTAGGAGCACATGATCGAAGAGACGCCGGCTTTGATCGCTGCGTCGAAAGGCGCGACGTAGATTTCATGCAGCGCCTGGTCGTCCACATAGATGTTGCCGCTGTCGGAGTCGTAGGCCACAAAGTGTTTGACCTGCGCCATCACATGCTGCGACTGGATGCCTTTGATTTCTTCGGCGCCCATCACCGAGGTCAGGTACGGATCTTCGCCAAAGGTGTTGTAGCCGCGGCCGAATTCGAGGTCGCGATCGATGTTGACAAACGGCTGCAGGGAAACATCGATGCCCAGTGCGCGATCTTCACGGCCAATCACAAGGCCGTTCTCATACGCATCCTTAGCGCTGAAAGTTGCTGCCACGCCCATCGTTGCCGTCTCACCCTGCGAGGGATGGCGCGTGAGCACGCCGGGAGGGCCGTCAGCAAAGCGCAGTCCCGGAATGCCGAGGCGGGGAATGCCGGCGAGATAACCGGCCTGTCCTTGATAGACATTGGGATCTTCCTGCGTGCCGTGAATCAGCGTGAGCTTTTCCTTCAGCGTCATCTCGCTCAGCAGCTTATCCACGCGCGCGTTGCCGGTGACTGCCGGAGCCGACTGGGCGAAAGCAGTTGCGCTGAGCGCAAGGCCGACAGCGCAGAGCGCAAGCGATGCGGCTGTAGAAATGGCTTTGCGAGCGGTGGTTCGATGTGTGCCACGATTGCAAATGGAATCTGCATGGACTGATGCGTGCATTCTCTCTCCCGTGACTCTGAAAAATGCCGCCGCGCGCGTGAAGTTCCAGGCAAAATACAACCCGGCGCGGAGGGTTTCTGGAAGCCGCCAAGCAGTCTAGCATTTTCCGGATTAGTGTAGACCGAAGCCGCAACAGCCAAGTGGATTTTCCTTCAAGAAAATCCACCTTCACTCTCGCCGGAAGTTCACGGTATTCCGGAAAATGCCTTAGCATCTGCGTGGAAGGTTTCGCGCCTGTGCTTCTCCGCTATGCAGCGGCGTGAATGCTCGCTATAATTGGGCTGCGTTGGTATAAATACAAGGAAATTGCAGAAGCTTCTTCGGAATTTCTAACCTATTGCAGGCTTTTTTCGTGCACGGATGGTGGGTTAATTAAATTTCCGGCTCTCGCGCGGATATCGCAATCGAAATAAAACCGGTAAAGGCGGCGTTGTTCCAGTCTTATGGATACATTGGATCGCGGTATTTTTTTGCATGGGAAACAGTTCGCCCGCGTAGCCGTATGCGCGGCGCTGCTCTTCTTTTTTCAAACCGCATTCAGCCAGGATGGCGCAGCCGCTTCCGACGCGTCAGACGGCGCGGCGCAGAGCCGGCAGATTGCCGTGGGCGGGACGCAGCCGGAGAGCGAATTGGGCTTTGACGGCCTTGGCTCCTTCGGACACTTCCATTTTTTTGCCAACTCGTGGTGGAGCGACCTCGATCTGGGCGACATCGAGTATGACCGCCATAGCTGGGGTTACGCGGCCGGCGCCCGTATGGACTATGCCGCGGAGTTTCAGCCCGTGGTTGTGCTGCGCCAGCCGTCTGAGACAACCGTCTGGGGAACGCCGGCCACCAAGAAGCGTGAATTGCTTTATGGCATGGGCATAATGCCGATTGGCCTGCGAATGATGTGGCGCGACAAGAAAAATTTCAAGCCGTATCTGACCGCCAAGGGCGGTCTACTCGCCTTTGACAAGAAGGCGCTCTCGTCGCAATCGTCCTACATGGACTTCAGCCTCAAGATCGGCATCGGCACTCAATTCCGGCTGTCGCCGAGCTGGGATGGCCGCGTCGGATTCACGTTCTTCCACTTTTCCGACGCCTTCATCGTGCCCAGCAATCCCGGACTCGATTCCATGGCCTATACCGCTGGCCTGAGCTATCACCTGCACGGCCGTTCCCGGTAGCCGAAAGCAAAACGCCTGGGATTGCCATGCGTCTTTTATATAATGCGAAGAAATCATGTCCTGATTCGCAACCTCTCAAGAAAAAATGATCCTTGTGAAGTCTGATTTGTTCCATGCGCGCGCAGAGGCGCAAGCACGGCGATTCTATGGCGCGGAGAAGCGGCGTTTCGCGCGGCTCTGCGCGGCAATACTCTTCGTATGCGTATTTGCCGGCATCGCGCATTCACAGGATTCGCCTGGTGCGCAGAACAAGCAGACCCCCGAGAGCGAGCTGGTCTTTGAAGGGCTCGGCTCCTTTGGCCATTTCCGTATTTTCGCGGATTCCTGGTGGAGCTATCTCGATCTCGGCGGCGTGGAATATGACCGCCATTCCTGGGGATCGAAGCTCGGCGCGCAGATGGATTACTCGGCAGCGTTCCTTCCGGTAGCCATCCTCAGGCAGCCCGCAAAGACAGATGTGTGGGGCGATCCGCTCTCCAAAAATCACGAGACCGTCTATGGCATGGGCGTTTCGCCCATCGGGTTGCGCATGTTGTGGCGCGGCGATAAGCGCTGGAAGCCATACTTCCTCGCCCAGGGCGGCCTGCTGGGATTTACGCAAAAAGCGCTTTCCAAGGATGCCTCTTACCTGAATTTTACCTTGCATATAGGGTTCGGCACGCAGGTTCAGCTCACGCCGCGCGTTGATTTTCGCGCCGGCTTCAGTTTCTTCCACTTTTCCGACGCATTTGTAGTGCCCAGCAATCCGGGGCTCGACTCGATATGCTACACCGCCGGCCTGAGCTATCATCTGCACGCGCGCCGATAAATTTTGCTGCATCGTTCGCGGCTTCAGGGAAGCGGGAGTTCGGCATCCAGTCCGGCAGCGATCAGGTCTTCGCGCAGCTTTTCCGCCGTGCTGAACCGGATCGCCTGCATTCCCACACCGCGCGCAGCGTCGATGTTCTCCGGCTTGTCATCGATGAAGAGCGCTTCCTCGGCGCGCACGCTCAGCTTGCCCAGCGCGTGATGGTAAATTGCCGGGTCGGGCTTGGCGATGCGCAACTGATAGCTCCACACGTGCGCATCGAAATTGCCGATCCACGCGTGCGTGGCCAGCAGAGCTTCCAGCACGGAGTCGCCCATGTTGGAGAGGATTCCGGTTATCAGCTCGCGCTCCTTGAGCCGTCGCTGCCAGTCCACCATGCGCTCATTCACCGTGGACCACATCTGCCCGTCGAGCTGCAACAGATCGTGTATCTGCGCCTCGGTGAGGGCGAGCCCGCCGTCGCGCCCCAGCTTCCGGAAGAACGCATCCCCCGTCAGCTTGCCCTCGTCGTAGGCGTGCCGGTCGGCCCAGTAGAGATCCTCAAAACGCTCGAAGGAAAGCCCGGTAAGCCGCACCATGGCATCGTGCGTATCCGGATCTCGCGGACCGGTCAGGACCATTCCATAATCAAAGACAACCGCGCGCAGACCCAATCGATCCTCCCCTGGCTTTTCGCTTGAGCGTATTCGCCCAATTTTTCGATTCGCGCCCGTGTATGGTGAAGAAGGGCGCCTGTTTCTATTTTGCATGACAGACCGGCCGGGACGGGCCGTCCAGGCAGCTCCACCCCACGCAGCAACAATCGTTGCGCGCGGGCCCCGGCATCTGCGCCTTCGGCGCGCCGGGTGCGCTCTGAAGTTTTGTACACGGAAACTGGAGATGAAATTTTCGCAAAGAACCAACTGGAACACCGAAGAGAGCGACCTGGCGCGCGCGCATCGCGAGCGCCTTGCCGCAGGCCTGCCCATTTTCGATCTCACCGCATCGAATCCCACCCGCTGCGGCTTTGAGTACGATGCGGAGCTGCTTGCGCCGCTCGCCGATCCGCGCGCCCTTGATTACGATCCCGATCCGCGCGGGCTGCGCGAGGCAAGGGAAGCCGTCTGCGCCTACTATGCGGATCACGGCGTGCCTATTGCCCCGGAACAGATGATCCTCACCACCAGCACCAGCGAAGCGTATAGCTATCTTTTTCGCCTGCTCTGCGATGCGGGAAGCGAAATTCTGGTTCCGCAGCCCAGCTATCCGCTCTTCGACTTTCTTGCCACGCTCGACGACGTGCGCCTTAAGCCCGCGCCGCTGGTATACGACTACGGCTGGCAGATCGATCCGGAAGGCTTCCGCCGCGCCGTTACGCACGCCACGCGGGCCATCGTGCTTGTCCATCCCAACAACCCCACCGGCCACTTCACCAAGCCGTGGGAGGCCGAAGCGCTCGCCGATTTATGCCGCGAATTCAATCTTTCGCTGATTGTCGATGAGGTATTTCTCGATTACTGTTTTCCGGCAGGCTCGGAAGCCCGGTCGGCGAGCTTTGCCACCGGCCTTGAGGACGTTCCTGTCTTCGTCGTCAGCGGCCTGAGCAAAATTGCCGGCCTGCCGCAGATGAAGGCCGCCTGGATTGTCGCCACCGGCCCGGAGAATCAGGCGGTTCTCGACCGTCTCGAAGTCATTGCCGACACTTTTCTCTCCATGAACGCGCCCATCCAGCGCGCCATCCCCGCCTGGCTCGCCAGGCGGCAGGGAATCCAACAGCAGATTCGCGCCCGCGTCCGCTCGAACCTTGCCGAGCTGGACCGCCAGCTTGTTGGCCGGCCCATTGTCCGCCGGCTTCTGGTGGAGGGCGGCTGGTACGCCGTACTGCGTATTGCCGCGCTTACCCCCGACGAGCAGACCGTCTGCGCGCTCCTCGACGAGGGAGTCTGGGTCCATCCCGGTTACTTCTTCGGGATGCCGCCTTCAGGATGGCTGGTTCTGAGCCTGCTCGCGCCAGAAGCCGAATTCAGTACCGGAGTAACCCGGTTACTTAACTATTGGGGCTTAGGAAGCAAAGGTCGTCAGAGCGGTTCCTTTCGGAGCAAGGATAGCAGGACTTTGTAGAGGTCCTGGTGCCTGTGATTGAAGCGAAATTCTGTTTCCTTCAAATGGAGCGGGAAGGTGTTCCGGTTGACGCCATGAAATTTGCTCAGCCGATGCTTGGCGTATCCCCAAAAGCTCTCGATGCCATTGA
>JASHPD010000111.1 GCA_030038315.1 Acidobacteriaceae bacterium | reverse complement strand
AGGAGCTGATCGAGTCGGAGACGCAGAGCCATCCGCAATCCGAACGCTAGAGCAAAACCACAGTAACTGTATCCTTATTGTAGCTTTGCGCAAGGTGGATTTTTCTTGAGGAAAAATCCACTCAGCAGTTGTGGCTTCGAGATATGCCTACTGTGGTTTTGCTGTAGCGCACTGTCGCCCCGCCGCGCGGCTCTCGCGTCTATCCTCTAAGGGGAAGGAGAAGCAGTCATGCCATCTCACAGCAAAGCTGCGTCCGTCCTCGCGTTCTTCGCGGCGCTGGCGGTCACGGTCTTCACGGCGGTTTCATTCCATGCGCCTCTTTACGCCCAAAACGCGCAGCAGGACGCGCAGCAGGGCGGGCAGCGGAACGGCGGATGGGCGCAGGGACGCGGCCGCATGGGCGCGATGGGGCGCGGCATCACCGGCACCGTTACGCAAGCCGCCGGCGACCATTTCGTCATCAAGGACGAGTCGGGACAGACTTATACCGTCCACTTCAGCGCCAATACGCGCATCCTCAAGCAGGCTCCGCGCCCGGCCGGAAGCCGGAACGAAGCTCAAGGCGATGACAACCAGCCCTCGTCCGGCCAAGGTCGCGGCGGACGCAACGGCGGCGAGCGCCGCAATCCGCCCACGCAGATTCAGGCGAGCGACATCAAGGTGGGCGACGTGATCCTCTCCGCCGGCGATATCGATGACAACGCCAAATCCGTCGGCGCGGTCATGATTATGCAGCTCGATCCGGAGAGCGTGAAGCAGTTGCGCGAGATGCGGGCCAACTTCGGCAAGACCTGGCTGATGGGCCGCGTCACGGCGATCAACGAAACCAGGGTCACGCTCCAAAGCCAGGTGGACAACGCTCCGCACGCCTTCGTGGCCGACGAAAACACCGAGTTCCGCAAGCGCCGCGATCCGATTACGCTGGGCGACATCCAGGTAGGCGACACGGTGCGCGTCACCGGCGCGGTGAAAAACGGCGTCTTTGTCGCCGCAAACGTGGCGGTCATGGGCGGCAGGCCGGAGGACGGCCAAAGCGGACCGGGGAACGGTCCGGCGCCGCAGCGGTGAAGGGAACAGGGATTAGGGATTAGGAAAATGCGCTCTCATTTGCGCGATTTGCGCAGCTTTTCCATGATTGCAACCAGCATTCGGCTGACTTCGTCCGAAAGGTTCATCGCAACTGCATGGGATTCTTCCGAACCGAACTGCAAGGCGCTTGAAATTACAAGTTGTGTGTGCAACTCGAAGATGGAACCGCGGGCATGACCAAGAAAGAGAAGATACTCCCCCGTTGTGGATCGTCCATAGCCTTCAGCTATATTACTTGCCACCGAGACTGATGCTCTTCGCAGTTGATTCGTAAGTCCAAATTGTTCGGATTTAGGGAAGGTAGAGGTCAGTTGATAAATTGCAAGACTTAATTCGACCGCGCGTTGCCACACGACAAGCTGCTTGTAGGACGTTCCCATACACCTCTCCATCCCTGGTGAAAATTTTGGATGGTTGAAGCATAGTCGATGAGCACCGGGTTTTCCCCTGTTCCCTAATCCCTGTTTCCTAATCCCTCGCTTCACCCCATAAACATTCCTCCGTTCACGTCCAGCACGTGGCCCGTGATGTAGGCCGCCGCATCCGAGGCCAGAAACACAACCGACTGCGCAATCTCCACATCCGTGCCGGGGCGGCCGGCGGGGATTGCCGCCATCATCGCTTCGCGCTGCTTGTCATCGAGCACCGCCGTCATCGGCGTCTCAATATAACCCGGCGCAACCGCATTCACCGTGATGCCGCGCGAGGCCACTTCACGCGCCAGCGAGCGCGTCATGCCGATCAGGCCGGCTTTCGAGGCCGCGTAGTTGACCTGCCCGGCCTGCCCCGTGCGCCCCACCACGCTGCTGATATTGATAATGCGCCCCCAGCGGTTCTTGAGCATAGGGCTGAGCAGCGCCTGCGTCAGCAGAAACGCGCCCGTCAGGTTGGTGCCCAACACGTCGTCCCAGTCGGCGCGCTTCATGCGCAGCACCAGCGTGTCGCGGGTAATGCCCGCGTTGTTCACCAGAATCTCCACCTTGCCGAAACGTTCGAGAATCGCCTTCGCGCCCGCCTTGATCGACGCTTCGCTGGCCACGTCGAGCGCAAAGGCCGCGGCCTTGCCGCCCGCGGCTTCAATCTCCGCAACCGCCTCGGCCAGCTTCGCCTCATTGCGCGCCGCCAGCGCCACCGTCGCGCCGGCCCTGGCCAGCTCCACGGCGCAGGCGCGCCCAATCCCCTGCGATGCGCCGGTCACCAGCGCGATTCTTCCCTCGAAATTCGCCATTCTGCCCACTTTCTATAAAAAAATGCCGCCTGAAAACCCTTCCGGCAGCCAGGTTCCACCCAGCCAGGTTCCACCCAGGCAGGTTCCACCCAGGCAGGTTCCACCCAGGCAGGCTCCACGCAAACAGGCCGCACCCGGCTCCGAGTCCGGCTCCGAAGCCCATTATAGGGAGCCGTATCCAGCCGACAGCGCACGGCAACATCCCAAAGCCGGATTTTTCCCTCTTTGCCCGATTCTCCGTCATCGGCAAGAATTTCCCTTGCGAGTTTTAGTTATTCTGATATAGTTCTTATGAACTATATGAAACATCCACAAAACGAACTCGGACTCTGGGAGATCGCCGTCCTCGCCCTCTTGCGCGAAGCCCCCATGCACCCTTACCAGATGCGCCGCCTGCTCACGGCCCGCCACAAGGACGAAATCCTCGCCCTCAGGCACGGCTCGCTCTACCACGCCATCCGCCGCCTGGAGGCCGCAAGGCAGATCGCCATAGAGAGCACCGGCCGCGAAGGCCGCCGTCCCGAGCGCACCACTTACCGCATGACTCCAGAGGGCGCGGAAGCCTTCGCTGCCGCGCTGCGCAAGATGGTTTCCGCGCCAAAACACGAGTCCTCCGAGTTCATGGCGGCGATGAGCTTCCTTGTCCATCTGCCGCCGGAAGAAGCCGCCGCGCGGTTACGCGAGCGCGCAGCGGCGCTCGAAGCCTCGATTGCCGCGCGCGAAGCCGCATTGGCCGGCGCGGCCGCGCGCGTCACGCGAATCCACCTGATCGAGAGCGAGTACCTGCTGGTCATGCTCCGCGCCGAGCTCCAATGGGTGCGCACGCTGCTCGAAGAGATGAACGCTGGCCGGCTGAGCTGGAACCTCGAAGAGATTCTGCGCAGCGCCGAGCCGGAACGCGCGAAAGCTCACGGGAAACAAGGCAAAAAGGAGAGATAAGCCATGCCGGAGCTTTCCGTATCGCAAACGGAGTTGCAACCCGCGCCGCGGCCGGAGAAATTCCGCGGCGCCATCTGGACGCTGCTTCTTCTTGCGCCCGTCCTCGCCGAAGTGCTCACCGGCTCCACGCGCCTGAGCACGCTCTTCGTGCTCCCGCCGGAGATGGCCATCTGGGGCGGCGGCGCTTTGCTGAGCCGCGAGCTGGTGCGACGCCGGCGCGCAGGCTGGCCGAGCCTGCTCGTGCTCGGCCTCGCGCTCTCCATCGCCGAGGAATTCCTCATTCAGCAGACCTCGATCGCCCCAATGCCATTCCCCGGCGCACATGCCGGCTACGGCCGCTGGGGCGGCGTCAACTGGGTCTATCTCCTCTTCATGCTCGCCTTTGAAAGCATCTGGGTGGTGCTGATCCCGGTCAAGGTAACGGAGCTGCTCTTTCCGCGTTTCGCCGCAAAGCCCTGGCTGCGCAAGCGCGGAATCATCGCCTGCTGCATCGCCTTCCTGCTTGGCTCTCGCGCCGCCTGGTACGGCTGGATCAGGATCGCGCGGCCACGGCTGCACGCCGCGCCGTACCATCCGCCGCTCGCGCTCATCGCCTCAGGCATTCTGGCAATCCTCGCCCTCATCGCGCTCGCATGGCTGTTGCGCGGCGTGGAGCCGAAGAAAGTGGAGCGGAGAATCCCCTCCGCACGGACGATTGGAATCCTGTCGGCCATTGCGAGCGCGGTATGGTTCGTGCTGCTGGGACAGATTTTTCAACCGCATCCTGCCCACGGCGCCGAAGTGATTGTGGGATGCGAGATTGCGCTGGCGGTAGTCATGTTTGCGGTGTTTGCAGCATGGACCGGCTCGGCCCAGTGGAGCGAAATGTACGCCTGGGCAGCCTGCTTTGGCGCTTCCGCGGCTTCCTGCATGAACTTCGCCGGATATACGCGGCCCGACGCGATCTTCAAGATCGCAGTCGATCTGCTTTCGGTAATCGGATTTCTCTGGCTCGGCACGCGCGTCCACCGGCAACGAAACACCGCGCAGAGCTGACAGGCCCGTTTACGTCGAAGACGGCGCAGCCACGGCGGGAATCCGCTGCGTGCCGCGCAGCGGATAAATCCGCTCGCGCTGCCAGACGTAAACCGCCAGCCGCCGCGAGAAATGCAGCACCGGCGGCACGGCGGGCAAGCGCAAGCCAAGCCTGCCGGGCAAATCGTTGCGCTCGATCTCAGCCTCGGCGTCTTCGAGCGGCGAAGGAATCGGGTGCAGGCTGGCGCGCGTGCATTCCCCATCCTGCGTGCGCAGAAAAAGATGGTAGCGCTCCGTAAAAAAGTAAGCCAGCGAGCCGGGCCGTGGCTCGGCCAGCCGCCGCGTCGGCCCCAGTCCGCGATAGCGCGCGTTAAAGATTACCGGCCGCGAAGCGAAATGCCGCCGGCTGTAAAAGGCGAACTCGCGCTCCGTCCGCTGGAACTGCTCCATCTCCGACCAGTGGCTGGGCAGCCCGTAGAGCCAGCGGCTCATGGCGGCCGCCGCCGCGTTGCCCGTCTCCAGAGAGAGCAAAAAGACCCCCGGCGTGCCGTGGTGCGTATCGCGCACGTAGGTCCGCACGTGCAATTCCTCAAAGGACTGCAACCAGGGCAGCGCCGGCATCCCGCGCAGCTTCACGCGATCCATGCGGAAGGGCAGAATCCCCAGCCACGCCGAGCCCTGGCAGAGATCCGGCTGCAACCCATCCGGCAAAAACGGCAGAAGCGCCGAGGCCGGAATCGGCCAGTGCATCAGCAGAACATCGTTCCACCGCTGCATCATCGCCCAGCGGCCCATCGGCAGGGGCCGTGGCCGGTGCGATGTCCGGAATTGAAACTCACGCATCATGCACGCAGCGCTCACGCCGCCGGGTCGCAACCGGCCGCGTGCTCTGGTGAAAACATTCCATTCTGCCGGGGTAACCACGCCGGCAACCCACAGCGACTTTCTGTGCAGTATTCTGGTCCCGAGCGACTCGAATGTCCAGTGAATCTTTTGCATCTCCCGCCGTCCCGACCCCAACTCCGGCCGGCGCCCGGAACCAGACCGACGTCTACGCCGTCCACGGGGCCGATCCCGAGGTGCTGGCCTACGCCATGGCCAGGTACTCGCGCTCGGCGCTGTCGATGCGCGAGTCTTTAGCCGAGATCAGCGCGCAGCGCGCCGAGCAGTTCCTCAACACCTTTTATTTCCAATACGGCCACCGCTCCATCGCCGATCTCGCCCACATCGCCTTCGCCGTCGAGCGCCTCAGCCTGCTCGCGGCCATCGTGCTCGTCGATGAGCAGCGCTGGGACGGCCAGGAGCGCTCCACGCGCTACCAGAATTTTCTGAAGTCCGGCTGGTACCTGCCCGATTTCGCTGCGGACACGGCTTCCGCGAAGCTCTACACCGATACGGTCCACTCGCTTTTCGCCGCCTACGAGCGGACAACCGCTTCAGTGCTCGAAGCGCTGCGCAGCCGCGTAGCCAAGCCCGCCGAAATGAAGCCCGAAACCTACGAGCGCACGCTCAAGGCGCGCGCCTTTGACGTGGCGCGCTACCTGCTTCCGCTGGCAACCAACACCTCGCTCGGCCAGATCGTCAACGCGCGCACGCTTGAAACGCAGGTCTCGCGCCTCTTGTCGCATCCCGTAGCCGAAGTCCGCGACCTGGGCCGCAAACTGCGCGAAGCCGCATCCGGCGCGGCGTGGAACGTGCAGGCGCAGGCCGCCGCCGCGCTCGCCGAAAAAATCTCTGCGGCAGCGCCAGCGCTCAAAGAAGAAGCCGAGGCATTTCTGACGCGCGAAGTCCGCACCGCGCCCACGCTGGTCAAATACGCCGAGCCCAATCCCTACCAGATCGAAACGAAAAAGGAACTGGCGCAGGCCGCAAAAGAAATTCTCGGCGCGCAAGCCATCGCCGCGGCCCCGCTCCCAGCCCCGATTGTCGATCTCGTCGAGCGCACCGAATCCCTCGAAGCCGAGCTGGCCGCCACGCTGCTCTACTCCGCAAGCCACTATCCCTACCGCCAGGTCCGCGACATCGTGGCTGCATTGCCTGAAGCGCGCATCAACGAAATCATCGAGCTTGGCTTCAAGCGCCGCGGACGGCACGACGAAGCCCTGCGCGCCTTCCACGCCGGCGCCGCGCTGCGCTTCGACATCCTCATGGACATCGGCGGCTTCCGCGACATGCACCGCCATCGCCGCGTCACGCAAATTTTGCAGGACTTCACCGCGCTGCACGGCTACGAAACGCCCGAAACCGGCGATGCCGCAGGCCTCACCGAAGCCGGCATCGTCGCCGATTACCAGTCCGCCATCGACAACGCGCACAAGGCGAGCGCAGCCATCGCCGCGAGCGCCGCGCCCGAGGCCGCGCAATCCGCGCTTTATCTTCTGCCGCTCGCCACGCGTATCCGCTGCCTCTTCAAGATGGACTTCGCCGAAGCGCAGTACATCTCCGAGCTGCGCTCTGCTCCCGCCGGCCACTTCAGCTATCGCCGCGTTGCGTGGGAGATGTTCGTCGCGCTGGAACGCCAGCATCCGTCGCTCGCCAGGCACATCCGCGTGACCGATTTCACCCAACCCATCGACCTGCTGCAGCGGTAGGCGAATCGGCGCGCAGTTTTTCCCGGATATGAGTGAATTTCAGGCGTTGGCAGTACCGTTAGCCGCCGGCTGCTCCGTAAAGAGAGCCTCCTCAGCCTGGCGGCGGCGCAGCAGCCCCGCCACAACCTGTCCGT
>JASHPD010000110.1 GCA_030038315.1 Acidobacteriaceae bacterium | reverse complement strand
CGTCTCTCGCGCCCGTCTTGCGCGTGGGCGAGCGGCCACTGGAGACTTTTTCGTGCCAACCTACCGCCGATCCGTCATTCCCGCCCGCGCCGATGCGCAGGGCCTGCCGCTGGTGGCCATCGTGGGCCGTCCCAACGTCGGCAAATCCACGCTCTTCAACCGGCTGACCAAATCCCGCCGCTCCATCGTCGGCGATGAGCCCGGCATTACGCGAGATCGGATTTATGGCGAATACCAATGGGCCGGCCGCCGCTTCCGCCTCGTCGATACCGGCGGCATCGTCCCTGACGATCCCGAGCTCATCCCCGCCGAAATCTACAACCAGGCCAAAGTCGCACTCGAAGAAGCCGACGCGCTCGTCATGGTCATCGACGTCCGCACCGAGCTCGCCAGTCCCGACTACGACCTCGCGCGCCTGCTCACGCGCAGCCGGAAACCCGTCTTCCTAGCCGTCAACAAGGTCGAAAGCGAGCAGCTTCTCGGCGAAGCGGAAAATCTACGCCAGCTAGGCATTCACGAACTCTACGCCATCTCCGCCGAGCATGGCCGCGGCATCGGCGAGCTTCTCGACGCCATCGCCGAAGCGCTCCCTGAGCGTGAAGAAAACACCGAAACCATCCCCGAATCTGAAGAAGAACAAGCCGAGGAAGAAGAAGTATGGGAAGGCGCACCGCTCGAACCCGGCAAAAAACACCCGCCGACCGCGCAGGTCCATAGAACGCACGGCGAATTCGAGCAGCACGAAACATCCATTGCCATCATCGGCCGCCCCAACGTCGGCAAATCCACGCTGCTCAACGCGCTCACCGGCACCACGCGCGCCATCGTCTCGCCCATCGCCGGCACCACGCGCGACGCCGTCGATGAAGTCGTCGAATTTGAAGGCTCCACGCTCCGCTTCGTCGATACCGCCGGCATCCGCCGCAAAGGCAAGACGCACCTCATGGCAGAAAAGCTCAGCGTAGTCATGGCGCGCCGTCATCTTGAAGCCGCCGACGTAGCCCTGCTCGTCATCGATGCCACCGAAGGCGTAACCGCCAGCGACGCCACCATCGGCGGCTACGCGCACGAGAGCGGCCGCAGCGTCATCATCATTGTGAACAAGTGGGACGCGGTCACCACGGGCCGCACCGACGGCAAACCGCCCGCCGACAAAGAGATTTTCGAAAAGCAGCTACGCAACGTGCTCAAGTACCTGAGCTACGCGCCGGTGATTTTCCTCTCCGCGCAGAAGGGAACCAACCTGAGCCGCGTCCTGCGCGAAGTCAAAGCCGTAGCCGCCGAGCGCCGTAAGCGCGTCACCACCGGCCAGATGAATAAATTCCTGCAGAAGGTTGATTTCCAACGCGCGCCGGTGCCGATGTCCAAGCGCATCCGCATCTTCTACATGACGCAGGCCGCAGTCGCCCCGCCCACCTTCGTGCTCTTCACCGACCGCGACGTAAAACTCCACTTCGCCTTCGAGCGCTTCCTGGAAAACCAAATCCGCGCTGCCTTCGGCTTTCAGGGCACACCCGTCTGGTTCAAAGTCAAAGCCCGTAACGCAGAATCTTCCGACTCACGGTAAGATTAAGGGCAAATTCAGCTAGCTCCCAGCGAGGATTCCTGATGCGATTTGTTTCTGCCTTGGCTTGCACCGTACTGTTAGCATCGATTGCAGCGGCACAAACACCCATCACTCTACACCCTATTGATGAAACCGAAGCTCGCAAAAATCTCATCGCTCACCCTGAGCCTGTCTATCCTCCAATTGCAAGAGCAGCGCAAGTGCAAGGGGATGTCCTGATTGCGGCGGTCATCGATCCGAATGGAAAAGTTACTTCTGAGAAAATTCTTAGTGGCCCGCCAATGCTACAACAGGCAGCACTTGATGCCGTTCGACAATGGACATTCAAACCATTCGAGTTGAATGGAGCGGCGACTGCTGTCACCACTACCTTCAAAATCGCATTCCAAATTTACAAGCCAGGCGAAGGGCCAAGTGCAGCACAGGAAAAAGCGGCACAGGCGTGGTTTCCTCTTGCAGATAAGTGCAGAACAGCACTTCGGGGGCAAAACAAAGAGGATGCTGTCAACTACTGCAAACAAGCACTTGATATGTCTATGCAGGCTGGTGACATCACATCAAGCGATCAATTAGGACGCATGAATTCTTATCAGTATTATGGGCACGCGCTCCTGCTTTTGGGAAGATTTCAAGAGGCTCTCGATCAGGAAAACAAAGCGATCGATGAAGCCAAAAAATGCTTAACAGACACGGATCAGGAATATGCGATGCCCTTTTTCTGGCGGGCAATGGCGGAAGCAAACCTAGGGCAAGTCGATGCCACCTTGGCTGACCTACAAACCGCGGAGGCAGTACATCGACAAGCAATTATCCATCTTCCCGAAATGAAAAAAATATATTCACAATACTTGGCATCTATCCTGCGACAGCACGCGGCATTGCTTGATCAGTTAGGAAGAACTGACGAAGCCAATAAACTGCGCACTGAAGCGGCATCACTTTAGGTTTTTTATTGTTTGGGCGAAGCAGGTGCCGCGCCGCCCACATCCAAATCCGTCACATGCACCGAAGAGCCAACCTCCGGCACAGTGCCGTCATTCACCTGCACCTGCGTCGGCCT
>JASHPD010000109.1 GCA_030038315.1 Acidobacteriaceae bacterium | reverse complement strand
GAGCTGGGCTTTGAATCGACGATCGGCATCATTCACGACGGCGATGGGCAACTGAAGCCGTTGAATGAGGCTGAAGCGCGGGTCTACTTTGCGATGCAGAATCGCAGGAAGTCGAACTACGCGCAGTTCGACAAGTTTCAGGAAGCGATTGCCAAGGGATTGCCGAATGACTGGCGCTGCCGCGCCGGCTCGCGCTATCTCTACATCTGCGAGGATGGGCTGGTGCACTACTGCTCGCAGCAGCGCGGCTATCCCGGCGTGCCGCTGGCGCAGTACACAAGGAAAGACGTGAAGCGCGAGTTCCTGACGGCGAAGAGCTGCGCGCCAAACTGCACGATTGGATGCGTGCATCGCACCAGCTATATCGACCACTGGCGCGCGCCGCAGACGAATACGGTTTCGCCGGGACACGGCGGACTGGTGCATATCAGCACGCAGTAAAACAGAGATCAGTAGTCAGGGATCAACAAAAACATAAACGGCGCATCCGAATTGGGTGCGCCGTTTATGTTTGATTGGCTGCTTGCGTTATTTGGTGTCCGCAATCGCCTGATCGATGAGCTGGTAGAGCTTGCTGCGATCGACCACCTCGACAAACGGCGCGCCCTTCGAGTGCGACGTGACGACCCAGATCGTTGGCGTGTGCTCGATGCCGATGCGCTGGCCGAGCGCGTAGTCCGCCTTGACCTCGGCGGCGTACTTGCCCTGCGGATCGACGGCGAAGGGAAACGCGATGTGATGGTCGGCGGCGAACTTCTGCGTAAAGGCGTCGAGCCGTGCCGGCTCCTCGCCGAGGCTGAGCTGGTTGGCAAAGACCGCGTCGCGGTACTCGTCGCCGAGCTTCTTGCCGCCCTTGGCGTCAAACCAGCGCGCATTCACCGCCGCGTTAAAGCTCCACGGATGGAAGGGCAGCGGGAAATCATGGCGAATCCACGGAATGTGGTAGTGCTCGGCAGCCTCTTTCACCACTGGGTTGGCGCGGGCGCAGTCCGGACACTCCAGATCCTCGAATTCGACAATGGCCACGCGCGCTCCGGCGGGAGGCTTGAGCGCGGCGGGGTCGTGAACCTGCGTGGTGGGCGGCGGGCCGAACTGCGCGTGGGCAAGGGGCGCCATCGCAAGCGCGGCGGCAAAGGCAACAAGCAACTGGCTGCGGCTGAAGGAACGAAGCATGGGATTATGGACGGCTCCTGTTATTGATTGTAACGAACGCCCGGACCGTCCTTTAGTTTGGGCCGCGCTCCCGCTCGCGCCGCCGCGCAGCCATCCATCGCCGCCATTTCCAGTCGGCAAAGATGCTGGCGGCGATGACGAGAACGGCGAGGATGGCGAGAGCGAGTTTCATAAATGCAGGGTACAGGGTACGGGGTGCAGGGTACAGGAAACCGTCTAGATGGCCTGCAGCCTGTCTGTACCCGGTACCCTTGCGTTATCTTCCTACCACGATCACGGTAAAGCTGCCGGGCAGCACGGATGGCCGGGGGCGCGGGTTCTGGGCCGTCGCCGCGGGCCTGGGGCCGAACTGCGCCGTCACCACATAAGCACGGTCGGTCATCGGATCGTAGGCCATGGTGCGCGCACCGCTCTGCGTCGGCAGCATCTCAATCGTCGGAAAACCCGGCGCGGCCGTATTCACCACCGCCAGCACGCCCTCGCCGCATGAGGCAAAGGCCAGCCTGTGTTTTGCCGAGAAACGCGCGGCGTCCGGTCCATCGCCGATGGCCGGCGTGGCCAGCACTTTGCCCGTCTTCGTGTCCACCACGGACATCGTCTTATCGCAGACGGCAAAGAGATGGCCTTCTTTTGCGTCGATGGCCAAACCGCTCGGGCCCTCGCATCCGGCGGGCCAGGTTGCGGTCAGCGTTTTGGCGCGTGCGTCCAGGCGCACGATCTCGCTCTTGTCCTCGATGTTGTCGTAGACGTTGCCTTTGCCGTCGGCGGCGGGGAACTCGGGCTTGCCGGGCAGCGGAATGGTCGCCACAACTTTTTGCGTTGCCGTGTCGATCACAGTCACATTCCTGCTGTGCCCGTTGAAGGCCCATACCGTCTTCGTCGCCGGTTCAAAGAGAATGCCGTCCGGGCCGTTTCCTGCGGGAATCGCCGCCACCTTAGACAGCGTCGATCGGTCAAAGACCACCACGGCGTTGGCCTTGCCGTCGGAGATGTAGCCGTATCTGCCCGCGTCGTCTCTGCCTGAATCGTCGAGCGCTACGCCATGAATGCCTTGCAGGCCGGTAATCGCGCCAATCGACTTGCCGGTTTGCGAGTCCACCACCTCTACGCGCGTGCCATGCGTGATGTAGAGCCGGTGCGCGCCCGGGTCGGCCGTCAGGTAATCCCATCCGCCTTCGCCGCCCAGATTCCACTTGGCAAGAACCTTATAGGGGCCCTGCGCCAGGAGCGGCGTGGAAACGAGCGCCGGCGCGGCAACGGCTGCGGCAAAAGCGGCGGCAAAAGTGATTTTGGCAAAGATGCGCCGAAGGAAACCAGTGCGAGCAAATCGAGGCATGAAAGAGTCTCCTGAAGAGTTACGGCGGAAGAATACCATCACCAACCTGAAGGAAAGATGAAGGTAAGCTGAGGCTGCGCGTGCGAGGATATTCGCCGTTACGAGAGGAATTGCCGAAGCGCAGGGCTCCGGATGCTAACCTCGAAGCTGAACCCAGACTGAGCTCCGAACGTATCCAGACCCGTGCGCATCGTTCTCTCGAATATCGGCACCTATGGCGACATTCATCCGCTCATCGCCATTGCGCTTGAGCTGAAGCGGCGCGGCCACGTGCCGGTCATGGCGCTGCCTGCCGTCTATGAGGCGAAGGTTCGTGCGGCGGGGCTCGACTTTCACGCCATCCGGCCCGATATCGACCCCGCCGACACGCGCCTGATCGCCATGATCTACGACGTGAACAAGGGAACCGAGACAGGCCTGCGCGAATTTCTCTTTCCGTCGCTGCGCGAAACGTACGCAGACCTGCTCGAAGCAGCGACGAAGCCTGAGCGCGCCGACCTGCTGTTGCTCGGCGAGTTGAACTACGCCGGACCGATCGTTGCGGAAATCACCGGAATTCCGTGGGCGAGCTATGTGCTTGCGCCGCTCTCGTTTTTTTCCGCCTTTGATCCGCCGGTGCTGCCGATGTATCCACGCCTCGCGCGCGCGGACAAGACCGTCCCCGGCATGGGCCGCGCTATGAAGCGCCTGGCGCGCCTGGTCAGCCGCAGGTGGCCGCAGCCGATTTACGATCTGCGGCGCGAGCTTGGTTTGCCGCGTGGGGCGAATCCGCTCTTCGATGCGAAACACTCGCCGTATCTGGTGCTGGCGCTCTTTTCGCACCTCTTGGGCCACGAACAGAAGGACTGGCCGCCGAATACGCTCATCACCGGCTTTTGCTTCTATGACGCTGACGGAAAGAACGAAGACCTGCCGCCGCATTTGGCGAAGTTTTTAGCAGAAGGCCCCGCGCCGCTGGTCTTCACGCTTGGATCGGCGGCAGTGCTTGCTGCGGGCAAGTTTTACGAGCATTCGGCGCGCGCAGCGATGAAGCTGGGAATGCGTGCTGTGCTGCTCATCGGCAATGATCCGCGCAACAAGCCGCGCCATGCGCTCCCCGGTTCGATCTGCGTGGCCGAGTACGCGCCTTATTCTTCGCTCTTTCCTCATGCGGCGCTGGTGGTGCATCAGGGCGGCGTGGGTACAACGGCACAGTGTTTACGCGCCGGCAAGCCGATGCTCATCATGCCCTACTCGCATGACCAGCCGGACAACGCGCGGCGGATGCGAAGGCTCAAGGTAGCGCGCATTATTCAGCGCGCCAACTACACACCGATTCGCGTAGCGCGCAAGATTCGCGTGATGCTGGAGAAGCCGATCTATGCTCATCGCGCGGCATCCATCCCAGCGCGGCTGGCTCACGAAGATGGTGTAAAGACAGCGTGCGATGCGCTGGAAGCGCTCCATATCAAAACCAAACGCACCTCCCAAGCTGAGATGGAAGCCAAAGGCAAAAAGCGATTTGTACTCCGACGCGATGAACTTGACCTTCTAGCGTGGAATATTGCCAACGAAGTGGTAAACGGATTCAAAGTCGAGAACTTTGAAAGTCGAATTGGTGTGTCGTTCGAGGCTTTTAAGGAAATTGCGTTCCGCTTGCGTTCGACACCTAACACTGAAACCGCCTCACTCGATTTGCATGAGGCACGAATTTTTCATAATGCACTTGCAGTCACTCTCGAAGAACTGGGAGAGGGCGAATTCCAGACTCGAACCGGCCATAGTTTTGCAACGGGAAATCTAGTGCTGAAAAACTTAATGAGATTTGTTGAAAAGAGTCATTGAGAAGAGCATCCTCTCTTATGTCTGCTTTGTTTTTGGCGCTTGGGTGTGATAGCTACCATGACTTCGCTGGATAAGTCTTCGTCTGCCACGTACGTGTATTCGTCACGCTGAAGCTGCCGTCGCTGCTGGCTTCGACCTTGAAGTAATAGCCATCATGCGCATTGCCCTTGGGATTGGCGATCAGCGCTTCGGCGCTGTTATGCGCGGCGTCGGAGCCTTCGGCGGTGTGCAGCATGTAGAGGTCTTCGAGCCTCGGGCTGTCATGCACCGTCTGCCACGCATCCGGGCTGCCGCCCTTGTGCGCGCCGTTGGGCATGATCGCTGCGCGCGGCGCGATGGCATCGACAAAGGCCGCTGCGTTGGACCAGTCCATTCCATGATGGCTCACCAGGAACAGGTCCACCTGGCCGATAAGATTCATCGGGCAGACCAGCAGAATCTCTTTCGCCTTGGTCAGATCGCCCATGTCCAGAAAGCGAAATTTTCCGTAGCGCACCAGTATCCCCACCGAGCGCGGATTCTCCGACGCATCCAGCTCCCACTTCGGCTCGCCCGCGCAGGCGGAGTTCACCTCGGGCTTTACGTCGGGAACGGAGGCGATGTGTTCTCCATCGGCCGTGAGCACCAGCACGTCGAGACCCGCAACCGCAATCGTGTCGCCCGGCTTCACAATCCGGCGTGGATGGCCCGCGATGGCTTTGAGGTACGCTGCGTAGTCGTGGCGCGTGATGTCGGAGTCCTCGCGATTGGGGCCGTGGTCGAGGAACTCGCCGATCTGGACGCGCTGGACGAGATTCGGCACGCCGCCTACGTGATCGGTGTGGAAGTGCGTGATGAGAAGATGATCGATCCTGGTGATGCCGGCGTCCTTCATCGCGGCCTGGATGCGCTCGGCGTCGCGGCCGTTGTTGTCCCCCCAGCCGGTATCGACAAGCAGCGATGCGCCGGTGGGCGAAACGATCAGCGTGGACTGGCCGCCTTCCACGTCGATGGAGTAGATGAGGAGCTTGCCGGGCTTCTGCGCCTGCGCGGAAACGGCGGCAAACAGGGCGCAGGCGAGAGCAAACGTGAAAAACAGGCGGGTTGGATGAGCGATTCGCATGACGGACAAAAGTGTACTCGAATCTTCATTGCGAGAAAACCTGCGCTCCGGCGCGGGGATTCCACTACTGATAGAATAGAAACTGCCGCATTCTGCGGTGATTTGCGATTTTTTCGCATTCGTGATGAGCCTGCGAGCCGCAGCTCATCCCCAAAATTCTCCGGCCTGCATGGGCCGAATCCGCTGCAAAGGAAACAACTGGAAGTGAGCCAGACGATACGGAATATCGCCATCATTGCGCACGTGGACCACGGCAAGACCACCCTTGTGGACGCGCTCCTGAAACAGGCCGGAACCTTCCGCGCCAACGAGCAGGTCGCCGACCGCGTGATGGATTCGAATGAACTCGAACGCGAGCGCGGCATTACCATTCTGGCCAAGAACACCGCGATCCACTACGGCGGCGGCAAGATCAACATTGTCGATACGCCCGGCCACGCCGACTTTGGCGGTGAAGTGGAACGCGCGCTCAAGATGGTGGATGGCGTGATGCTGCTCGTCGATGCCGCCGAAGGCCCGCTGCCGCAGACGCGTTACGTGCTGGCCAAGGCGCTGGAGGCCAAGCTGCCGCCGATTGTGTGCATCAACAAGATCGACCGCCCCGACGCGCGCCCGCAGGAAGTGCTGAACGAAATTTACGATCTCTTCATCGATCTCGATGCCGACGAGTCGCAGTTGGATTTTCCAGTGCTCTACGCCGTGGCCAAGCAGGGAACGGCGACACTCGATCCAGCCAAGCCCGGCGAAAATCTCGAGCCACTTTTTGAAACTATCGTCAAGACGATTCCGCCGGCAACGGGTGACGCGAACGGCGCGCTTCAGATTCTCGTCACCAATCTTGATTACTCGGATTACTTTGGCCGCATCGCCATCTGCCGCGTCTTTCAGGGCACGCTCAAGCAGGGCGACGAGGTCAACATTTCGAAGCGCGATGGCTCACTGCAGAAGACGAAGATTACCAAGCTCTTCACCTTCAGCGGCCTCAAGCGCATTGAGACCACCGAGACGGAGATCGGCGATATTGTTGCCGTTGCGGGCGTGGAAGGCATCACGATTGGCGAGACGATTACCGGCGTCGAGAACCCCGCGCCGCTGCCGTTGATTGTCATCGACGAGCCGACGATTGCGATTCAGTTCAGCGTGAACAACTCGCCCTTTGCGGGACGCGAGGGCCAGTACGTGACCAGCCGCAATCTGCGCGAGCGTTTGCAAACAGAGCTGCTGACGAACGTTTCGATACGCGTCGAGGAGACTGACTCGCCGGATACCTTCAAGGTGCTTGGCCGAGGCGAATTGCAGCTTGCCATCTTGATTGAAATGATGCGCCGCGAAGGCTACGAGCTGATGGTCGGACGCCCGGAGATCGTCACCAAGGTTGTGGACGGCGTACGCATGGAGCCGGTTGAGCATCTCACGATTGACGTGCCGGAGGAATTTACCGGCGTTGTTATCGAAAAGCTCGGACCGCGCAAGGGCGAGATGACCAAGATGCACAATCACGGCTCGGGCCGCGTGCGCATGGAGTTTCGCGTGCCCAGCCGTGGCCTCATCGGCCTGCGCTCGGAAATGCTGACCGAAACGCGCGGCACCATCGTGATGAACGCGCTTTTTGACGGTTACATTCCCTACCAGGGCGAGATTCCGCAGCGGCCGACCGGCGCGCTGATCGCCGACCGCAATGGAGCGACGACGACGTATTCACTGAACGGATTGCAGGAGCGCGGTGTGCTCTTCGTCGGTCCCGGCGTAGATGTTTACGAAGGCATGGTCGTGGGCGAACACTCGCGCGACAACGATCTCGACGTGAACGTGGTTCGCGAAAAGAAGCTCACCAACATGCGCGCGTCGAGCGCCGATGACGCGATCCGGCTTGTTCCTCACAAGGTGCTGAACCTTGAGCAGACGATTGAGTTTATCGCGGACGATGAGCTTGTCGAAGTTACGCCGAAGTCGCTGCGGCTGCGGAAGAAGATTATGCAGGCGAACCAGCGGCCCAAGCGCTGGCAGAAGGCGGAAGCGTAATAGCAGCTTTAGCTGTTAGCTCTTAGCTTTTAGAATGGCGGCTCTTGTCAGAGCCGCCGTTTTGCTTCGAGCACTCGTTCTAGGGCTTCTTTCGCGGTCGCTCCGATCGAAGATAAGTGCCCCATCTTGCGGCCCGCGCGCGGTGCGTGCTTTTCGTAGAGGTGCAAACGAACGCCGGGCACGGCCAGTGCTGCGGGAAAATTTGGCGCGCCATTGAGCCAAACGTCGCCGAGCAGGTTCACAATGGCGCACGGGCTGATGAGCGATGTTTCGCCGAGAGGCAGATTCAATGCGGCGCGGACGACTTGCTCGAATTGGCTTGTCGCGCAGCCGCGCTCGCTCTGGTGATAACTGTTATGCGGGCGCGGGGCAAGCTCGTTGACGAAGAGCTCGCCTTGCTTCGTGATAAACATTTCGACGCAGAGCAGGCCTTCGATGCCGAGGCCGGCAACGATCTCTCGTGCTAGCCGCTCGGCGCGCTCTTCCAATTCGGGTGAGATGCCGGCGGGAAGAATGCTCCAGGCGAGAATCTGGTTTTCGTGATGATTGCGCGCGGCGGGGAAGCTGCGGACTTCGCCGGATGGATTGCGCGAGGCCATTACGCTGATTTCGAAATCGAGATCGAGGGCTTGTTCGGCTACGGCGGGCTTTTCACCGATGCTTTTCCACGCTGCGGCAATCGATTCTTCCGTTGCCGCAGCATCGAGTCCGATGCGCGCTTGTCCGCGTCCGTCATAGCCACCGCGGCCGATCTTCAAAAAGACGCGGTTGTCTAGCGTGGGGACTGCTTCTTGCAACTCGGCTTCCGTGCGGATGACGCGAAATGGGCCGACAGGGAAGTTGTGTTCGGCGAGCCATGTTTTTTGCAGCGTTTTGTCCTGAATGATGCGGATTGGCTCGACGCCGGGGCGCAAAGGCGCAACGGCCGCAACGCGCGCGAGAGCATCGACGCCGATCTGTTCAATTTCGAGCGTGACAGCATCGGAGCCGCTCGCCAGGCGCTCGGCTGCGGCAACGTCATCCCACTTGCCAACGATGGCTTCGTCCACGACGAAGCTCGCCGGGCAGTTGGGCTCGGGGTCCATCACGCGAACACGATAGTCCATGGTGCGCGCGGCCATTGCCATCATGCGGCCAAGCTGGCCGCCGCCGAGAATGCCGAGCGTGCCGCCGGGCTCGATGACTTTGACGCTCAAGCCGGCAGCTCCTGATCGAGTACTTCTTGTGTGCGTGCGGCGCGCCATTTTGCCAGACGGTCGTAGAGCGCACTGTCGGTGGAGGCGAGAATCTCTGCGGCGAGAATTGCTGCGTTGGCCGCACCGGGTTTTCCAATCGCAAGCGTGCCGACGGGAACGCCTTTGGGCATCTGCACAATCGAGAGCAGGGAATCAAGGCCGTTCAACTGCGTAGCGGGCACGGGCACGCCGAGCACGGGCACGAGCGTTTTGGCCGCGAGCATTCCGGGCAGATGGGCTGCGCCGCCGGCTCCGGCGATGATGACGCGCAGGCCGCGCTCGCGTGCGGTTTCGGCGTACTGAAAGAGCAGATCGGGCGTGCGATGCGCGCTGACAATCTTTGCTTCATGCGGAATCTCAAGTGCGCGCAGGATTTCTACGGCGGCGGAGAGGACTTCATAGTCGCTCTTGCTGCCCATGACGACACCGACCAGCGGCTGTTGGCTCATGGGTTCATTTTATGACACACGTAGTGTGCTGTTTGCGATTTACTTTGCTCTACGGCGGCTTACAGATTTACAGAAATACAGATTCTGAGAACGAAAAATATTTCGATCGTACCTGAAATGCCCATAATTATTTGCAAACTTTTTGAAGATTTTTTGACTTTTTTTGCGAGCGGCTGCGGACCGCCGTTTTTAGCCCACATGCAGCTCACGCCGCGCCGTCTCCGCCACGCGCGCCAGGTCCGTTGTCGTCAGCACGCGAATCCTGTGCTCCTCCATCGTTTCTACGCCGAAGCGGTAAAGCTCCAGCCGCTCGGGCTCATCTTCCATTGCGCCAATCTTTGCTGCCGGCTCAATGATCGCCGTCAACTCCAACTGCGCCTTCTCGATGCGCTCCACGCCGGCGCGCAATCCCGCCGCCGAGAAGGCCAGCACCTTGGCCATCTCCACGCCCGGCTCCAGGCTGACGGCGTGAAACATCTTTACCGTTCCATTCGGCTTGTAGCCGGCATCGATGCGCAGCGGATCGCCGGGCCGCGTATACTCCGAAGCCCGAATCTGCTTGCGCATCAGCTCCCAGACGCCCGCGCGCTCAAACTCGCCGCGCATCTCGGCCTGAATCGCGCTCCTGCCCCGCAGCTTCGCGACCCGTTCGCGCGGCGGCGGCTCGACATACAACCGCATCAGCTCGTCGATGCCCGCGGCTATGCTCTCCGCGAGGTAGGCTTTCGGCTGCGTCATCTGCACGTTGAGCGAAAGCGACTCGTCGAGAATTTTTTTTACCTTTCCCTCCGGCTCATCCTGCAGAATCCGCCGAAGCTCGCCCTCCATGCCTTCGAGCAGCGCCGTATCGGCCTCGGGATCGAGGCAGCGCACACGGCGCCAGTCGCGCGTAAAGCGCACCTGCACGGGCTCCTTGGCTCCCGGCTCGCGCAGAATCACGCCAATATGCACGTACTCGTTCCTCACCGCGTCCGGCACATACCGGAGCAGTTGAAACTCGCAATTCCGCCGATGATTCGCGGCGCTCAACCCGGCGTTTCCTTTCTTAATACAGTGGTCAGTTGTCAGTGATCAGTGGTCAGAAAAAGCCGTCCTATCCGGCCGACTACGAAAAGCTGATAACTCTTGATCGCTGACAACTGATCACTGACCACTGTCCTTCAATTCACCCTGCCCAAAATGCTAGCGCTCCAGCGCGGGTCGATCCAATGCTCCGGCTCCGATTTTTCCTGCGGGTTGCCCCATTTCGGAAAGGGTTTCCGGTCGGAACCGCCGAAGGCTTCCACAAATTCACGCAATCTTCCGCGCCTTGCGAGCAATCTTTCGATCAGCGCTTCCATCTCACGCAAATCGCCGCCGTACCACTCGGGCGGAACCTCATTGGCCGCGGTCCATACTGTCTCTTCGGGCAGCTTCTCGATGCGCGTGAGCCACGGCTCAAAGCTCTCCCAGCCGGTGATCTCGCGGTAGACCGCGTTGCGATAGTAGATGCCGCGCAAGGGGAGATCCTCAAACTTCCACTCGCCGGCGTGAAAACAATACCCAAAATCGATGAAGACGGCCTTGTAGCGCCGCTCGCGCGGCTTGCGCACAAAGACCGCCTGCCTGCCGTTGGCGTTGCCGGTCCATTTGTCCAGCGCCAGGACTCCGGCAAACTCCGCGACGTTCTTCACCTCCGACAACTGCTCTTCGGGCAGGTAGTCAACCACCTGTCCCGGCATCAAGCCTCCCGCAAAGCGCGAGCCGAATTGCAATCCCGGCCGGCAGCGCTCGCGCGTGCGTCCCAGATCGATCTCCAGCTCCGGCGTGTTGGCGATGAGCCACTCCGAAACCTCCACCAGCTCGGCCTCGGGCGCGGTCAGGCCGATGGCCGCAGCAAGGCGCGTGGCCAGCAGCTCATTGGCCAGCACGCGCGTGTGCTGCGGATTGTTCTGAAACTTGACGACGTAAACGTGGTCGTCAGCGCCGAGCATCAACTGCCCCTGCGCGCCGCCGCGCATACGCCGGATGTGCTGCACCGCCAGTACTGCCAAGGCTGCTCCTCTGTTTGGGAGATTCGATTGAATTGTATAAGGCAGGGTGCAGGGTACGGGGTACAGGGGACGGTGAGTTTTGAGCCACCCATTGCCATCCCTAAGTTCGGGCCTGAAAGCTGATCGCTGAAGGCTTTTCCCGCGCCCTGTACCCCGTACCCTGCACCCCATTCACCGTCCCTCCCTACAATATCTCCGCCCTTGCCGCAAGCCCCATTGCCATTGCCATCACGCGGTCGTCGTGCGTGCCGGATTGCGCGCCGGTGTTGCCGTTGGGCAGGCGGACAAAGCTGCGGCACTCGGCCATCAACGCGCGGCTCATAAACCGGCCGTGGTGCTCGACTAAAGCCGCGTCGAGGCGGCCGATCATGGCCGGGCGCGTTACCGACGTGGTCAGCCAGCCGGGCTGGCCGTTCTGCCTGTAAACGTTGCGGTAACCGCAGGCCGTTTCCACCAGCGCCAGAATGCCGCTGCCGTGATTGTTGCGCTCAATGACGAGCTGCGCGTGGTTGTACTCCTTTGCCAATTCCGTGATGCGCTGCGCCAGCTCCAGGCCGCCGATGTGCGCGGCGAATTCGGCGCATTGCAAAGCTGTTTCCATCTCGATGACCTGCGCGGCTGAGTAGTCGCCTTCGCTGCCGCCGCCGGCGGGATCGACGGCAACCAGATACTTCTTGCCCGGCATGGGCGGAAGCCAGATGGCAAGCTCGCCGTTGTGGCGCGTCTCTGCCGGCGCGGGCGCGTGGAGCAAACGATGCTCGACGGGCGCGCGCTCGAAGACCGGCTCGCCGCTCGAGAGGAAACAACTCTCCGCGTCTTCGGCGTACTCCTGCGCGGTGAGGCCGCGAAAGTTGGCGCGCAGGATGCGGCGATAGCCGATCTGTTCGAGATCCAATCCTTCCTGCGCGATTAAGTGCTGCTCTTCTTCGGTCAGCGTTGCGGCATCGACGGCATCGGCGCGGTAGCGCGGTTCCAGCCACCAGGGGAAAAAATGCCGCACGGTTTTTGTCTCATGGGCTTTTTGCCATTCGTCGTAAAAACAGCCGCCTACGCCTTCGGGCGTGGATTCGAGAATCACCTCCGCCTGTGGCGAGAGCGCGGCGCGCAGGCCGCCGAGAATCTCGGCCGGATTGCCGGGCCAGCGCGCCAGCTCCGAGCAGTGCAGGTTCTGGATGGTCCAGCCGCGGCCCGCGTTTTTCTCACCGGCTGAGGCCACGCGGTACTGCGAATCGATTTCCGCGAAAGTCATCTGGCGCGTGCTGAGGCGCGAGGTCTTCAACGGCCCTTCGCGCAGCTCTTCGGGCAGCCACTCGACGAAGCGGTGCACGATGCGAAAAATTTCTTCGGCCGCCTCTTGCGTGTGCGCCACCTGCACGGTCATGGTGCCGGGGCGGGTGATGGTCTTCAGGAAAAAGCGCGCCGCGGTCCACGTGGTCATGCCCATCTGGCGGGCCTTGAGCACGATGTTGCGCTGCCTGCGGCGCTCTTCAAACAACGTTTGCGCCCGGTTGGCGCGGAGCGGAATTGCGTCTCCATCTTTTGTGCGCACGCGCAACAGGGTTTCCGCCAGCGCCATGCCGACAGTTTGCCCGCCCAGACTTTTCAGGCGCTTGTCGAGATTCTATCCGCACCAGGAGAGCTCTTTGAGCGTCCATGTCTCCGGTTTGAGCCTGCTCTCGATCGTTTTCACCGCGGATTCCTCGCGCTTTCCCTGTCTTTGTGCGTAAAAAGCGAGAGCCCGCCTGCGCTTTCCTGCACGAACGGGCTCTCTGATTGTTTTTCTGTGCTACTGGCTTACGAAATACGTGCTTGCCGCCGGCGTTCCGGCTACCACGGCGCAGACTTTCACTGTTGCCGTTCCGGCCGCCGAGGGATACGCCTCCCACCAGAAGCCGTCCCCGGGATAGGTGTCCGGCGTGGCGGTGAGCCTGGCGCCGGATGCGGGCAGGCCGGCGATGCTGACCGTGCCCGATGCGCATTGGCCCGCGCTCAGCGCCGTTCCGCCGATGCTGCCGGTGGTTCCGGTGAGCGGCGCCGGCGCGCAGTTGCCGGCTTCGAGCTGTCCCGCGGAGCTTGTGCCGACGCAGTTCTGGCTTGCCAGGCCCGTATCGGTGAGCGCGGTGAATGCGCCCGTGTTTGGCGTGGTTGTGCCGATCGGTCCGGGGCTTGGGATTTGCGGACTGCTTCCGCCGAGAACGCTTGTTCCCGCGGTGACGGAAGCCGAAGCTGTCAGCGTTGCGGTGGAAATGCTTGTGGACGCGGTCAGCGCCGGAGTTGTGATCGAGGTTGTGGCCGACAGTGTCGGAGCCGTGACGGAAGTTGATGCTGTGAGCGCTGGAGTTGCCAGTGGCCCATTCATGGTTTGCAGAGACGTAGACGCAGTGGACACGCAGGGACCGGATTGGAGCAGTCCCGTGCTGCTTGTGCCGATGCAGTTCTGGCTTGCCAGGCCCGTATCGGTGAGCGCGGTGAATGCGCCTGTGCCTGGCGTGGTTGCGCCGATCGGTCCAGGGCTTGGAAGCTGCGCAGCGCTTCCGCCAAGAACGCTTGTTCCCGCGGTGACGGAAGTCGAAGCTGTCAGCGTGGCCGTGGAAATGCTTGTGGAGGCGGTTAGCGCCGGAGTTGTGATCGAGGTTGTGGCCGACAGCGTCGGAGTTGTGACAGACGTTGAAGCTGTGAGCGCGGTGAATGCGCCTGTGCTTGGCGTGGTTGCGCCGATCGGTCCGGGGCTTGGAAGCTGCGCCGCGCTTCCGCCGAGAACGCTTGTTCCAAATTCGCCGGCGGTATATTGCACTGTCGGCGTACTCTGCGATGCCCCGGCGAAGATATACGCGCGGCCTACAAATTCCACGTTGCCGGTGGAAGAGTAGATCACGAGCTGGTCCAGGTTGCCGCCGTCGCTCCCGCTCGTGTCTTCCGCGATCGAAAATTTTGCTGAAGAAGTTCCGTTCGACACGGTGACCGACGGGCTGGAACTGGTCAACTCAATCCCGCCGGTGGAATAGAGCAGGATGGGGCCGGTTGAAGATTCTTCTCCGGCCGTGGCGTAGAAATCGCCCGCGAGCACCACGCGCCAAGTCATTCCAGCGGAAGGCAGCGTGCCTCTTTGCAGGGAATACACCGTGCAGGGGCTTGTGCTGTATGTGGCGCAGTTGGTCACCATGTTCCAGTCGCCGCGCACCTCTTCATACTGGCCGGGATTGGCATCGGTAGGCCGGATCTGCTTAAGAGACTTCCAATCGTCGGATGCGCCAACCTGCAAGCCGTTGCTGTTGTATGCCCCTTGCACGTTCTCCAGGATCGAGGAATCAAGCCAGTTCGCAGCGCCATTCGGAGTGTTGACATTATGCGCGTTGAGGACGCCGTTCGCGTAATAGCCGGCCGAAGACGAGATGTTTTGCGAGGGGAGAATCACGACCGGCGCTCCGAACCCTCCGGCATACGCATCCACGAATGCGTTATTTTCAAGCAGCAGCGGCGGTCCTTGATTCACGTTATAAAAAGTCATCGTACCGGCGATATCCGCCACGCCCTCGGAGCTGCCGCTTGTATTGTTGACATACTCCAAAAGCGTGTTCTCAACTACAGCCTCCCCGGCGCCCAGAGGCACCCACAGATCGACGTTGTTGCCGCTGTCCTGAAGCGAATCAACATGAATCCCATAATGCCCGATCCGGAAGCCGACTCCATTCGCAAAAGAGAACGTGCAGGCGACACAGCTATTCGGGCCCGCGCCATCATCGCTTCCTGTTCCGGCAAAGCCATTATTCAGCGGAAGCTCGCTCCATACTTCCATATTGGGGTCGATGGCAATATCTTTTCCGGCCCATGCAACCCCTGCGAACTGCCAGTAAGCGTAGTCGCTGGCATCATCGGCGAAGATGTCCAACCGCGTTCCCGAGCCCTCATCAAATACAGTCTCATTGGAGTTGATGTCGCCGTGGAAGTCCAGATGCTCGACAAGCTGGGTGTTCACGAGCCCAACGCCGTAGCTCACGCCGCCTATGGCCGTGGGGGAACTGGAGGCTGTCGCCGTGGCTGCGCTGCTCAGCATAAGGCTTGTGCCGCTTACCGCCGCCACATACGTGCCGCTTGGAGCATTCGGGTTCCAGACGGGCATCCCTACTTGAATGGATGAGCTGCTGGAGGCGAGCGTAGCGGCGGTCGAGCCTGCCGTGTAAGTCACGTCTTGCGAGGAGCCGCCGTAACCGATGTTCAGGCTGCCGCCGCCATAGGTCGTGCCGGAAACCGTGCCGGTAGCCGTAGCCGCCGCGCTCAGAGTCAATGTGGTAGCGCCGCTGGTGTAAGCCGCCACCGTTGTACCGGCAGGCACGTCCGGGCTTCCAACCAGCATTCCGGCTGTAATCGCCGCGCTTCTCCTGAAGCGAGCGTGACGGTCGTCGAGCCGGATGTGAAAGCGGTGCTGATGGCCGCGGCGAAGCTGTTCGTCGCCGTGACCGGCCGGGTCAAATAGAGCGTCGTCGATCCCTGCGAATAGCTGCGGACGAACGTACCCGCCGGCACGCCGATTCCGCTGACAGGGTCGCCGGGGAGAATCTCCTCGGAGCTTTGCGTAACGGGGGCAATCGAGAGGGTGATCTCCGAACTTCCCGATGTCATGTTTGCCGGTTCGGTGAGGCCGCTGAATCCGTCGATGGGTCCGGCGTAGCCGTTCGGAGCCACACCGCTCGGGCCGCCGCCCGCGTACCAGAGATGCGTGCAGGCCGGTCCCTGGCCGCGAACCAGGCGCAGGTTATTCCCGGAATTGCTGGTTCCCACGGTAAGGCTTTTCGAGAAGAGATACGTTCCGCAGGGAATCAAGACTTCGGGAGTGCCGCTGGTCAGCGCGGCATTGAGCGGCGCCCAATCATCGGGCCCATAGATGCCCCGGAGCTGAAGCGCCGTTGGAATCGCGGCATAGGGCCATGCGTCCTGCAAGGTGATCTGGCTTGTCGAAGTGTTGACAGCGGTAATCCATGTGACGAGGCTTTGCTGCTGGCCGTACTGCGCCTGTGTCCACGTCCAGGGCAATCCCGTTGCGCTCATAGCCGCGCTGGTCGTTGCCGGCGTGGTGGCAAGAGCCGCGTTGCTCAGCGTGACCGTGAGCGAGCCGCTGGTATAGGCGGCGATGGTCGTCCCGTCGGGCAGGTATCCGGGCGCAATGACCGGCATCCCCACATAGAAATTCGCCGTATTGACGTTGTTTCCATCGCTTGTCTTGGCGAGCGTAGCCGTAGCGCTCCCGGCCGTGAACTGCGTTGGCACAACCTGCATTTCCTGAGTTGTCCGGATAGCGAGAATCAGGAGGTCGCCCACGTTTGCAGCGGTGAGGCCGCATCCAGGGCAATACAGTATGTTCGAGCCCTGCGTCAGGGGAGTGTCGGAACCCGCGACGCTGAATGTAGCTCCGGTTCCCTGCGCACTGACGCCGCCGTTGATGGTGCTTGGAAGAGCCTTGACGTTGACCACGGCGTTGACGCTGCCGGTAAGCGGGCCGGCGAGGGTTTGCGTAGAGGTGGAGCCGAGCGAAACGCCGCCGAGCGCGGCCAGCGCGGCCGAAGCCGTGGTTGCGCCGGTGCCGCCGTTGGCGACGGGAACGGCGGTCATGCCGGCAAGCGCCGTGCCGCTGGTGGTGTAGTAGGCGATCTGGCCGGTGTTTGCGCTGGCGATGGTGCCGGTGAGGGGGTCGCCCGCGCTGCTGGTGCCGCAGGGCGAGCCGGTGTTGGTGATGTAGCCGGAATCGTCGATCTGCAGGCAGTATTTGGTGGAGCTGGCGGCGAGTCCGGGGAATTTGATCTCGGTTGGGCCGAGAAATGCGGCGTCGAGATTGGAGCTGCCGCCGGAGTAGATGTCGGTTTCGCTGCCGGAGCCGGTTTCGTAATTGAAGCGGATATGGCCTGACGAGTTGCTGGTGTCGAGGTAAGTATCGCCGGAGTTGGTGTTCTGGTAGGCCTTGAGGATGTCGATGTTGCCGGGAGCAGAGTTGAGCGCCCAGTTGTTGCTCGCGTCCTTGAGCAGGAACCACTGGCTGGCGCCGTTGTAGTCCTTGTACGTGAAGGAGCCGACCTGGGTGGCGTTGAGGCCGGGCTGGAGGTAGTAGTCCACTTCGGCGTTGGCGTTGTTCTGGACGGTCATGGTGCCGGCGGATTGCGTTGTGCCGCCGACTTCGAGCGTGCCGGTGAACTGCGCGTTGCCGGCATTGTTGATCGTCGCAACGGTGGAGCTGGACGAGCCGCCGGAGCCGATGACGATGCCGCCGGTGCCCGCGTTATTCGAGCCGTTGAGCACGATTGCGCCGCTTCCGGCGGAGTTGAGGACGGTCTGGTTGTTGGTCGATGAGCCGTTGTTGTACTGGCCGATGGAGATGCGGTTGACGTTGTTGAGCAGGTCTTCGATCTGGTAGGTCTGGAGGCCGGTTGTGCCGTCCGAGAGGCCGGTGAGCCATGCGTTCTGGTAGCTGCCTGCCGCGCCGGGAACGTCGGTGACGTATTCCGTCTGGCGGCCGCGCACGTTGCCGAGGCCGATGCCGAGATATTGGTGATCGGTGACGGTCGAGTCGGCCTGGCTGCGGTAGATGTCGCCGTTGAGGCCGTTGAAGCCGCGATGGAACGAGTCCCAGAAGCTGTTGTGGGTGCCGTTGTCGGTGAGCTTGCCGGTGAACATGGTGCCGGCGGTGATCCACGAGTTGTACTGGCTGCCGGAATCGGCCTGCACCTGCGTCGTCGAGTTCTCATTGCGGAGGCCGACGATGGTGTTGTTCTGCGCGTTTGCGCCGAGGTGCAAGGCGGTCGAGCAGTTTTCGATGTCGCCGCCGGTGAAGGTGTTGCCGTCGCCCTGCACGAGATTGATGCCGATGGTGCCGGCTTCGGCGTTGCCGCTTTGGCTTCCGCTGCTAGTCGGGCAATCGACGTGGAGGCGGAGGACGGTGGTGGCGTTGACCCAATCGGTTGTTGCGGCGTTGGCGACCTGGTGGCCGATGGCGTTGAGGCCGACAAGGAAGCCGCTGATGTGGTCGTCGCTGAGGCTGCCGCCGGTGTAGTTGCCGGTGCCGTCGAGGGTGACGGCGGTCTGGTTGGCGTTGCCGAGCAGGTAAAGATGATCGAGGTCGATCTCCTGCGTGCGGTAGATGGCGATGGCCTGCGCGGAGGCGCTGGTGGAGCCGGTGACGTTGATGGTGGTGTTGTCGATGTGGAAGCCTACAGTGTCGGTGGCGTAGGTGGGGTCGCCGATCTTGAACATGGAGCCGGCGCCGGAGTAGGCGAAGACCGTTCCGCCCTGGCTGCCGCTGGCGGCGCTCGACCCGAGCAGGGCGCAGCCGTGGAAGGTGACATTGCGCGTGCCGGCGGTGACGATGATCTGGTTGGCGGTGGAGATGGTCGCGCAGGGCAGGTCGATGGTGACGTTGGCCGTGGAGATGGTGACGCTGGTGCCCATCGAGAGCGCGCCGGTGAAGTTGCGCGCGTCGCAGGTGCCGCCGTACGCAGTGCTGAGGCCGTTGATGCAGGCCTGGAGCTGGCCGGCGAAGTCGGCGCCGGTGAACTGATCGACCTGGTAAGCTCCGCCGAGCTTGACGGCGGTGAGCGGACCGGAGGCCGAGCCGCCGGAGAGCGGAATGGCCTGCGCGAAGGAATCGTCCACGTAGTGCTTGTCGGCGGCCTGCGTGGGCTGCGTGGGGTCGCCTGAAAGATAGAGCGGCCCGGTGAGCGTTCCTCCGGTGAAGCCGAGCGTGGTTGAGGAGAGGTTGGCGATGGATTCATCCACGTAGGCCTTGTCCACGGCCTGGATGGCCTGTGCGGCGGGCATGACCTGCGCGCGCACCGCTCCGATGGTGGCCTGCGCGGCGGCGGGAACGGTCCAGTACTCGGTGTTGGTGGTGCCGTCCGAGAGGTTGTAGACCACCGTGTAATAAAGCCCGGCGGGCATGGAGCCCAGGTTGGGCGCAAGATTGACGCTGACGAAGCCGTCCGCGCCGATGGTGACGGAGGTGCTGCCGGCGGCGATGGCCTGTCCGGCGGCGGCGGTGAAGGCCGGCCAGCTTATCTGCATGGTTCCTGAAGCGGGCGCACCGGAGGCGGTGTACACCGTTCCCTGCACGGTGGTGGTGGTGACGCTCTGCGCGGCGGCGGCGGCGGCGAAGATTGCGCCGAGCGCGAGCCATGCCAGCCGGTAGAGCCGGTTTGCGGCGGCCTGCTTGTGTTGTTTGCTCTGCTTGCCTGTCTGCACGTTGATTTCCTCATCCCGGACGGGTAAAAAATTGGGCGTCCGCCGCTTGCGCGGCCGGACGCCCGGGTGGTGCGTTTGTGTTGTTTCGGCGGTGGACGCGGAGGTTCGTGCGATCCCACCCTTGCGACAAAGACAACTACGTCGCAAGGATGGGGCACCCAGCGTTGTGGCGGTGCGAACTTCCTTCCCACGTCCCCAAATGCGAGGGACCTTCACCCCACGGACGAAGGCCTGTCCGTGGGGACCCCGAACATGGGGCACCCGCTTGCTTACTTGCCTGGTTGATCCACTGCCTTTGTTTCTTTGGGCGCTGGTGATGCTGCGCCCTGGTACACGACAAAGCCGGAGGCCGTGACGACGCCAGCCGGCTTCCCTGTTGCGGAACGCGATCGCTCGGGATCGGGTTCGTTTGCCTCCGGCCGGGCCGGTTCTACTGCCCGGATGCCCAGCTCGGCTTGCGCGGCGCTGGTTTGTGTTGCTCCGGTTTGCGCCGCCTGAGGCGGGGCTGCTTGTTTGGCTTCCGGTTCGGCAGCCAATACTGACTGCCAGGTTTCCAGCTCACGGTTGATGGCGGCAACTTCCGCTGCGTCCTCGCTTGTCTCGCCGGTCCACTCCGGCTCGTTCTCCCACTGGTCGAGGATGCTTACTTCGGGTTCGTTCAGTTCCTCTTTATCGTTCAGGTCCAGCATTTCGGCCAGGCGGATGAGAGCATTTGTCGTCTCCGGCGAGCCGTCTTTCTTGATTCTGTCGCAGAGCGCCTTAATCAATGCGGGAGCGTTTTCGATGATCTGCTTGTTTGCCTCTTTGCAAAGCTCCCTGACGCCTTTGTTCTTCGGTCCAGTCTTTTCCGCCTGCTTCCCGTTTCTAAAAACGCTTCTCATATAATCCGGTTCCCCTTTATGGTTTAGCCGGACGATGCCTCCGGGGCACGGGAAATGCCGTGTCCTGAGAGTGCCAAAACACTTTTGCCCCTGATGCGCACAATCGCGCGCCTTGCTATAAACAACAAGCGCATCCGGAGCCGGTTTCGCGCACGAAATGCGCGCCGCCGCCTGCCTCGGAGGCCGTCCGAAAGTAATTTATGCGGGAGAGAATCGAACCCTCCCCGGTTGTTTTCTTGAGTGTTGATTTAAGAGTAGCGAATTCCCTAATAATTCGTTGCAAAGTTTTGGAAAATTTTATTTCCCTTGCTTTCAATTAGTTAAGCCGTTTTCCGCAAAGAGAAAAACTTGACAAGCGATTTTTGTTTGGGAAATCGGAGAATGATTCCGATGAGTTTTGCCAGCGACAGCGGGAGGGATAGTAGTGATTTAGGAGAATGAAAAATTGCCACTTGCCTCAAAACCCTTTCGATGAGCGGCTCGGCGATATTGCATTCGCGAGCATTTGCCGGTGTGCTTTATGGCGAGGGTCGGGAGTAGCGGAGATTGGAGCCTGCGGCCATTGCTTGCGAGATGCCTCGCCGGAAAACCGCAGGCCGCGGGTCAGGGCATAGCGGATCAGGGCATATTCGGCGGAGCCGGCGAGCCATCGGACCACTTGTCGGCCAGGATAAACAGGATCGTCACCCGTTCCTCCGGGTCGTTCGCAACCATGACCGGCGAGTTGGGATCGTCGGCCGCCCAGCTTTTCGTCATGTCGCCGGGGGAATAAAACATCACATGCGGGTGCCAGCTCTTGCCCCGGTCGTTCAAGTACTGCTGCTTCGACATCATGTAAGCCATCGCGCCAGACTCCAGCGCGGGCAGCTTCCTGTTATCCAGCGCCGCCGCGATATCCCGCGCGATTTCAGCCTTCGATTTGCCGGCCAGCACGAGCCTGGTCTTCATCAGGTAAATGGGCGCAAAGCTCCTTGCGGCTTGCGCGTTAAAGCAATGGGGCGCGCGCATCTTCGGGTTCCAGAACTCGGCATCCTCCTCGTTCTGCGCCCACGACCTCTCCACGAGGCAGAGAAAGCCATTCGTGCCCTTCACCGCGGTCTTATATCCCTTGCGTCCCAGCACCATTACTTCGGCTCCATCGGAAATGGAGCTGGGTGCGGCGCTGCGAGCCAGCGCGACCTCGGAGCTCTCGTCAGCTATCAGGTACCGATCCAGGGGAGCCATTGCCGGATAGGCGGCTTTTGGGGCCTGTGCAACAAGCTGCCGGCCTGCGCCAGGTAAAACAACTTGCAGAGCAAATGCCAAAGCAACGATCTTGACGTGATTCTTCCCCATCCGATCCTCCCAATTCGCACATTTCGCGCCGGTGAGCATCGACCCCTGGATCGATGTAGATCGATTCGCAGATTGTAAACAGGGCAGAATGGGCAGCGTCAAGCCGAATCGGCACAACTCACGATTCCATGATTCCGATGGGCCAGATCCGACTGCCGGGAATATCTCAACCGCCGGGAACAGGCCGAAGCGCTTATGGACAGGCTTGCGGTTGGATTGTCGGCGGTGGATGTGGGCCGATACCATGCGCTGAGTGGGGTGATTCTTGAGGAATTTTGGGAAAAAGGCTCCGGTGCTGCTGGTGCATGGCGGGGCGTGGGCGATTCCTGACGCTGAGGCGGAGGCGCATGAGCGCGGGGTGCGTGCTGCGCTTGAAGCCGGCTGGGCGGTTTTAGAGCGCGGCGGTGCGGCGGTGGATGCGGTGCAGGCGGCCGTGGCGGCGATGGAGGACGATCCGACCTTTGACGCGGGGCGCGGGAGCTTTTTGACTTCGGATGGGCGCGTGCAACTGGATGCGCTGCTGATGGACGGCGGGCGGATGAAGGCCGGCGGCGTGGCCTGCGTGGAGCGGCTGCGGAATCCGATTCGCGCGGCTCGGCTGGTGCTGGAGAAGAGCCCGCATGTGTATTTCGTGGGCGCGGGGGCCGAGGATTTTGCGGCTTCGCATGGGATGGAGTTGATTGAGAATTCCGAGCTGGTGCTGGAGCGCGAGCGGGAACGGCTGGCCGCGGCGCAGAGGCGCGCGAAGGCGGGGCTGGCGGATGAGACGTTTTCCGGTTCGCTGCTGGATGATAAAGGGCCGGAGACGGCGGTAATTCTGGAGGGTGCAGGGGACGAGGTAAAGGGTACGGATGTTCTGGGACACGATACTGTTGGCGCTGTGGCGCTTGATTTGCAAGGCAATCTGGCGGCGGGGACTTCTACCGGCGGGACGCTGAACAAGACACCGGGGCGGGTGGGGGATTCTTCGCTGATCGGGTGCGGGTGTTATGCGGATAATCTTTCGGCTGCGGTTTCACTCACCGGGTGCGGCGAGCCGATTATGAAGCTGGTGCTGGGCAAGTGGGCTACCGACCGCGTGGCGGCGGGGACGGCGCCGGAGATGGCGGCGCGGGAGGCGATGGAGTATCTCTTCCGGCGGCTGAAGGGGCATGGCGGGATTATTCTGCTGGGGCCGGATGGACGGTTTGGGCTGGCGCATAATACGGCGCGGATGGCGTGGGGATTGGCTACGGTGGATGGGCTTGAAACTGGGCTGAATGTGTAGAGGCGGGGACTACGGGACTGGTCTGGAGTTGATCGTGGCGGCAAGAATAAGGCGGCAAGAACAAAAGGCGCGGCCAGGAATGACCGCTTGTCGTTTGGGCTTTTAGTCCCATCAGTCCCTTTAGTCCCTTAGTCCCTGCCTTTACTCTGGATTCATGGGTCGATTGGTATTGGCTTCGGCTTCGCCGCGGCGGCGGGAGCTGCTGGCGCAGGCGGGGTTTTCGTTTGAGGTGCGTCCGGCGCATGTGAATGAGGATGTACGCGGCGGGGAAGACCCGGTGGCGTATGTGACGCGGCTGGCGCGGGAAAAGGCTGAGGCGGTTTTCGGTGCGCTAGGCGATGCGGATGCGCTGGTGCTTGGGGCGGATACTACGGTTACGCTCGATGGGGCGATTCTGGGCAAGCCGGTGGATGCGGAGGATGCGAAGCGGATGCTGGCGCTGCTTTCGGGACGGACGCATCGGGTGATTACGGGCGTGGCTGTGGTTGGCCCAGGGGTTGGTTCGGTTCGGACGGAGGTTGCTGCGGAGATTACGGCGGTGCGGTTTCGGGAGATTTCCGGCGAAGAGATTGCGGCTTATGTGGCCTCCGGCGAGCCGATGGATAAGGCCGGGGCTTATGGGATTCAAGGGCTGGCCGGCAAGTGGATTCCGCGGATTGAAGGGTGCTACTTCAATGTGGTGGGGTTGCCGCTGGCGCTGGTTGCAACGATGCTGGAAGGAAGAGCTTAAAGACAGGGACTCAGGGGACTGAAGGGACTTAGGGACTGGTGATGAACGGGAATCTTTTTGATCCTGCCGGGGCTGCCGGCGGCGGGTGGGTTACGGCGCACTGCGACGGCGGGTCGCGCGGGAATCCGGGACCGGCTGGGTATGGCGCGGTGATTGAAGATGAGTCGGGGCGGGTTCTGGCGCGGTTGAGCGAGTTTCTGGGCGTGCAGACGAATAATTTTGCGGAGTATTCGGGGCTGCTGGCGGTTTTGCGGTGGGCGCTGGAGCAGGGGCATTCGCGGCTGCGCGTGGTTTCGGATTCGGAACTGATGGTGAACCAGATGAAGGGGCGCTATAAGGTTGCAAGCCCGGTGCTCAGGCCGCTTTTTGAGGAGGCTCGCGGACTGGCGCAGCGGCTGGAGAAGTTTGAGATGAGCCATACGCTGCGCGGTGGGAATAAAGAGGCCGACCGGCTGGCGAATGAGGCTATGGATCGGGGAATGGGGAGAAGCAGGGAACAGGGATTAGGGATTAGGGAACAGGGAACGGCTGCTAACGCTTATGCGAAGAAGCCTGCTTTGCCGCCGAAGGCAGAGCGGCAGGTATTGGATGGGTTCGTGAAGAACGGGGTTGTCCATTTGTTGAATGGGGAGCTGCCGGAAGGGGTGTTTGTGAAGGTTACGCGGGAGCCGTGACCTCATCCTTGTGACAAAACGGCGATAAAAATGCGCGCGGGGACGAGGCGTTTGCTCCGCGGGATTTGACAAAGGGCTTCGGATGCCGGAGAGTGGAGTTACGGCGGACGCCCTGTCTGCCGGTCGTAAGCGTTCACGTTAACCAACGCAAATCCTGAATTATGCCAGCCGGCGTTATGCCGGTAAGCATGGAGGTGCGTTTTGGTTATCTACGCTCAAGTTGTTCCTTTCTTTTCTTTTTTCGCGGAAGAATCTGTTTTCAACGAATCGTTCGCCTTCTTTGGAGGTGCGCGATGAATACTCTTTACAACCCTACCGTGGCGCGGGTTCTCTCGCGTCTTTATGCAGAGGCGCAAGAGAACGAACGCCGGCTTGAACCGGAGCTGAAGGCTGCTGTCGCGGCCTCCGGGAATGGACGAATTGACGAAGATGCGCTGTCACCGATTCTGAATCGAGCGTTTATGGCAGTGGCGCCGGAGGTGGGGAGGCTTTTCTATCTCCTGGCGCGGACTCATAAGCCGTCTCGTGTTGTCGAGTTCGGAACTTCGTTCGGGATTTCGGCGATTCACCTGGCGGCTGCGCTGCGGGATAACGGATCGGGGCACCTGGTCACAACGGAAAAAGACGCGGAGAAGGCGTTGCGCTCGGCAGAGCACTTTGAGCAAGCGGGACTCTCGGACCTGATCGAAGTGCGGCAGGGAGATGCTTTTGAGACGCTCGCGGGCG